>CAYNXE010000046.1:3849-8745 GCA_964400995.1 uncultured Odoribacter sp. | reverse complement strand
TGGAGAAGGCAAAGCGAATGGTAGAGTGCGGACATGACGTGGTCATCCTGCTGGACTCCATCACTCGTCTGGCGCGGGCTTACAATACGGTTTCCCCGGCGTCCGGCAAGGTGTTGTCCGGTGGTGTCGATGCGAATGCCCTGCATAAGCCCAAGCGCTTTTTCGGTGCGGCGCGTAACATCGAGGGCGGCGGTTCGCTGACCATTCTGGCTACGGCTTTGACGGAAACCGGTTCGAAAATGGACGATGTCATTTTCGAGGAGTTCAAGGGACCGGGTAACATGGAGTTGCAGCTCGACCGCATATTGTCGAACAAGCGGATTTATCCGGCGGTGGACATTACCGCTTCCAGTACGCGTCGTGAAGACCTGTTGCTGGAGGATTACACGTTGAACCGGATTTGGATTCTGCGGAATTATTTGACGGACATGAATTCCATCGAGGCGATGCAGTTCGTGAAAGACCGCTTGGAAAAGACCAACTCGAACGAGGAGTTTTTGATTTCAATGAATGACAAATAATCAATAACGAGTAAATGAAACAGGCTTTGTTGTGGTCGGGAGTCTTGACCGGCATGGGGTGTATGCAGGCGAATGCCGCAGCTCCGGCAAAAGAAAAAAAAGTTCCGAACGTCGTGTTTATCATTGCCGACGATTTGGGATACGGCGACTTGAGTTGTTACGGACAGGAAAAGTTCCAAACGCCCAACATTGACCGTCTGGCTACGGAGGGAATGCGTTTCACCCAGTGTTACTCGGGAACGACGGTCAGTGCGCCTTCGAGGGCTTGCCTGATGACCGGGTTGCATTCGGGGCATGCGCCGATTCGCGGCAACAAGGAGGTGCAACCGGAAGGACAGATGTCTTTGCCTGCCGGTATTCCTTCTATTTTCCAGGTGTTCAAGAACGCTGGATATGTGACCGGATGTTTCGGCAAGTGGGGCTTAGGTGCACCGGGAGCGGAAGGAGAGCCGGGGAAGCAGGGAGTGGACCACTTTTTCGGCTATAATTGCCAGTTGCTCGCACACAATTATTATGCGGACCATCTTTGGGAGAACGAGAAACGGGTGGAGCTGACGGATAACGACAATGGCGCATACGGAACCTATACCCAGGATTTGATACAGGAAAAAGGATTGCAATTCCTGGAGAACAATAAGGACAACCCTTTCTTTTTGTTTTTGCCTTATGTGCTGCCTCATGCGGAACTGATTGTTCCCGAGGACAGTATCATCCAGAAATTCCGGGGCAAATATCCGGAGAAGCCTTTCAACGGCTGTGATTCCGGTCCGGCGTTCCGGAAGGGCGGATATTGCTCCCAGAAGGAGCCTCATGCAACTTTCGCCGCCATGATTTACCGTTTGGACGTGTATGTCGGACAGGTGGTGGCGAAGCTGAAAGAGCTGGGGTTGTATGACAACACGATACTCGTGTTCTGTAGCGACAATGGTCCCCACATGGAAGGCGGTGCCGACCCGGATTTCTTTAACAGCAACGGAATTTACCGGGGCTACAAGCGGGATGTCTATGAAGGAGGCATCCGGGTGCCTTTTATCGTGGTCTGGCCGGGAGTGGTTCAGCAGGGAGAGACTGATTTCATGTGTTCTTTCTGGGATATGCTGCCCACCTTTGCTCAGTTGACCGACGTGAAAATGAAGAACCGGGTGGACGGTATCAGTCTGATGCCTTTGCTGACCGGAAAAGGAAAGCAGCAGGAGCATGACCATTTCTATTTCGAGTTTCATGAAGGCGGTGGCAGACAGGCGTTGCGTCAGGGAAACTGGAAACTGGTCCGGTTGCGCGTGTCGCAGGGTGAAGACAAGTTGAAGACGGAATTGTACAATTTGGCGGCAGACCCTTCGGAAGTACACGACCTGGCTGCCGAATATCCGGAGAAGGTGGAAGAATTGTTGACCCTGTTGAAGCAGGAGCATGAATATGACCCCAATTGGCCGTTGTTGAAAGAGGAAATAGAGAAAGCAAAACAAAAATGAAAACCGTTCATTTGTTGCCTTTTGCCGGGTGTGCCTTGCTGGTGCAGGGAGTGCAGGCGAAAGAACCGGTAAAGAAACCGAACATCGTGATTATTCTGGCGGATGACCTGGGATTCGGCGACATCAGCGCTTATGGCAGGAATGGCATAGAGACGCCCAATATCGACCGGATTGCCGATGAGGGACTGCGCTTCTGCAACGGGTATGCGAGTTCGTCCACCAGTACGCCCAGCCGTTATTCCTTGCTGACCGGTCGTTATCCCTGGCGGGAAGGGGCACAGGTGCTGCCCGGAGATGCGCCTTTGATTATCCGGGAGGAGTTGCCTACCTTGCCCAAAATGCTGAGAGAGGCGGGGTATGTCACGGGTGCCGTGGGTAAATGGCATTTGGGGCTGGGAAAAGGACAGGTCAACTGGAATCGGGAGATTGTTCCCGGAGCCCGTGAGGTGGGTTTCGACTATTCGTTCATTACGGCGGCGACAAACGACCGGGTGCCGACGGTTTTCGTGGAAAACGGACGGGTGGCGAATCTTGACCCGAACGACCCGATAGAGGTGAGTTACCGGAAAAACTTTCCGGGCGAACCGACCGGTAAGGAAAATCCGGAATTGTTGAAAATCAAGCCCAGTCACGGACACAACCAGTCGATAACCAATGGGATTCCCCGCATTGGCTTTATGAGGGGCGGAAAATCGGCGTTGTGGGTGGACGAAGATATGGCGGACACTTTCTTGGGCAAGGCAACGGGTTTTGTCAAGGAGCATCGGGATGAACCGTTTTTCTTGTACTATGCGCTGCACGAGCCTCATGTGCCCCGGGTGCCGCATCCGCGTTTTGCCGGAAAATCACCGCTGGGTCCCAGAGGGGATGCTGTGCTTGAAGCGGACTGGTGTGTCGGAGAGTTTTTGAAGACGCTGGATTCGTTGGGGCTTAGTGAGAACACGATTGTTATTTTCACCAGTGACAACGGACCGATTCTGGACGACGGATATGTGGACGAGGCGATTGAACGTCTGGGCGACCACAAGCCTGCCGGACCGTTCAGAAGCGGAAAATACAGTTCTTATGACGGCGGAACCCATGTGGCTTTCCTGGTGCGTTGGACCGGACACATCAAGCCGGGAAAATCGGATGCCCTGGTGTGTCAAATGGACTTCTGCGCTTCTTTTGCCGCTATGCTGGGCAAGGAAAACGAGACGAGGGATGGAGAAAACGTGCTGGATGCGCTGTTGGGCAGGTCGAAACAGGGAAGAAAGGAACTTTTGCTGGATGCCTGCGGAAATAACGTGCTGCTGCGACAGGGGGACTGGATTTGCATCCCGCCCATGGTAAATGAGGGCTATTGGGTGCCTCCGATGGAGTCCGGACGGATGAAATCCTCCCAGTTGTTTCAAGTGAAAAAGGACATCGGACAAAAGAACAACGTAGCCGAAAAATATCCGAAACGGGTGCAGGCAATGGAAAAGAGAATCCGGGAGATTCGTTATTGACGAGATAAATACAAGGAGTGTGCCGGAAGCCATAAGCGGATTCCGGCACATTTTATTTGTAATATGTCTAAATAGTAATTTTTGCCAAAAATTGTCATCTCTGGATTGCAATTAGTCTGATTTAATACTATCTTTGTATGGCAAAAATCCAGAAATGAACAGTTTAATTACCACGTACAACACGCTTTTAAGAGAAAGGAACTCTTCTATCCATCGGGGATTGATGGATGAAATAAACCGGAACAGCCGTTTGATTGCCGTGAAGGGAAGCAGGGGTGTGGGAAAAACGAATTTCCTGTTGGATTATTGCAAGAAATACCATGCGGGCGAAAGTACCTGTTTGTACGTGAACATCAACAACCTGTTTATTGCGTATGACGGGTTGTATCATTTTGCGGAATATTTCTACAAGCTGGGGGGAAAGGTGCTGTTGTTGGACCAGGTGCACAAGTATCCGGGTTGGGACAAGGAGTTGCGCAGATGTTACGATAACTTCCCCGATTTGCAGATTATTTTTACTTCTTCGTCCATTGTGCGTATCAACTCCAATCCTTATTTGCAGGGCGTGGTGGATATGTACAATCTGAGCGGGCTGTCTTTCCGTGAATTTCTGGAATTGGAGACGGGGGAAGTTTTTCCGGTCTATTCGTTTCAGGACATTGTGGAACACCACGAGGAAATCGTGGAGCATATCCTGGATAAAATCAGGCCTTTGGCTCATTTTTCCAATTACTTGGAATACGGTTATTACCCCATTTTTGTGGAGCAGAAATCCCACATCGACTATTTGTTGAAGAACATCAACCTGACCTTGGAGTTTGATATTCCCTATATCAGCCAGATAGAACTGAAATACTTGGTGAAACTGAAGCAATTGCTTTATGTGGCAGCCATTGATTCCAATTGCAATGTGAACATCAGCAAACTGAGCGCGGCAATCGGGGTTTCCCGGGCGACGGTTTTGAACTATTTGAATTACATGAAAAATGCCCGTTTGCTGACTTTGCTGTATGATACGGAAAATGATGACGATTGTGGAAAAAAGCCTAAAAAACTATATATCCATAATCCTAACCTCTTAAATGCCGTATGCTTGGATGAGGTGGATGCCGGAGTATTGCGTAAATCTTTTTTCCTGAGTCAGTTGTGTCCGGTTTCCCACATCAACTATACGGACCATGCGGATTTCCTGGTGGACGAAAAATTCCGGGTGTCCGTCTGTCAGGAAGGGAAAGGGCAAAGGCTGGACTCTTCCCTGATTGTCATGGAAGACATGATTGAACGGGGAAAGGGCAATGTCATTCCGCTGTGGTTGGCGGGATTTACTTATTGAGAGAAGAGAGAAAACAGATAAAATGAACTTAATTTTATAACAAATTCAAAACAGAAAAAATTTATCACATCTGACTGAAA
>CAYNXE010000046.1:0-3839 GCA_964400995.1 uncultured Odoribacter sp. | reverse complement strand
ACATTTTTTTTACTTGTGACGGAAATGCCGCTGCTGCGCATATCGCGTATATGTTCAGCGAGGTATCGTGCATCTATCCGATCACTCCGTCTTCGCCGATGGCTGAATACGTTGACGAATGGGCTGCAAAAGGAAGAAAAAACATGTTCGGTGAAACCGTTCGTTTGGTGGAAATGCAATCGGAAGCCGGTGCAGCCGGTGCCGTTCACGGTTCTTTGCAAGCCGGTGCGTTGACGACTACCTATACGGCATCGCAGGGTTTGTTGCTGATGATTCCGAATATGTACAAGATTGCCGGAGAGCTGTTGCCTGGCGTGTTCCATGTCAGCGCACGTGCCTTGGCGGCTCATGCCTTAAATATTTTCGGTGACCATGCGGATATTTATTCCGCTCGTCAGACCGGTTTCGCCATGTTGGCTTCGGGTTCGGTTCAGGAGGTGATGGACCTTTCTGCCGTGTCTCACTTGACGGCAATTAAAGCACGCGTGCCGTTCGTGAACTTTTTCGACGGTTTCCGTACTTCCCATGAGATTCAGAAGATTGAGGAGTTGCAAATGGAGGATGTGAAAGGCCTGGTGGACATGGATGCCTTGCAGGCGTTCCGTAACCGTGCCCTGACTTCCGAGGCTCCTGTCACCCGGGGTACTGCACAGAATCCGGACATTTATTTCCAGGGTCGCGAGGCTTCCAACAAATTCATGGATGCCGTACCGGACATCGTTGCCGATTATATGGCGAAAATCAGTGCGATTACCGGTCGCACTTACCGTCCGTTCGACTATTATGGCGCACCGGACGCTGAAAACATCATCATCGCGATGGGCTCTGTGACCGAGACGATTCGTGAGGTGATAGACTATAAGAATGCGAAGGGAGAGAAGGTCGGTATGGTTGCCGTGCATCTGTATCGTCCGTTCTCCGCTAAATATTTCCTGGAGGCTGTTCCGGCAAGCGTAAAACGGATTACGGTACTGGACCGGACCAAAGAGCCGGGAGCAAACGGAGATCCGTTGTATCTGGATGTGAAAGAGATTTTCTATGGACGGAAAAATGCTCCGGTAATCGTTGGCGGACGCTACGGTATGGGTTCCAAGGATGTTACTCCTGCCCAGATTATCGCCGTTTACAAAAACATGGAGCGCAACGAGCCGAAGAACCAGTTTACCATAGGTATCGTGGATGACGTTACTTTCCGTTCCTTGCCGGCAGAACCTGAAGTGAAGGTAACGCCTGCTGGAACTTATGAGGCGAAATTTTACGGACTGGGTTCCGACGGTACGGTGGGCGCAAACAAGAACTCCATCAAGATTATCGGTGGGGCTACGGATAAATATTGCCAGGCTTATTTTGCCTACGACTCCAAGAAGTCCGGTGGTTTCACGGCTTCCCATTTGCGTTTCGGGGACTGTGCCATTCGTTCCACCTATCTGATTACAACGCCCGACTTTGTTGCTTGTCATGTACCTGCCTACATTCACATGTATGACGTATTGAAAGGCTTGCAAAAAGGCGGTTCGTTCCTGTTGAACTCTATCTGGGACGAGGAAGAGACCAAGAAGCACCTGCCCAACCACATGAAGAAGTACCTGGCAGAGAATGAAATCAATTTCTACATCATCAACGGTACGAAAATCGGTCAGGAACTGGGATTGGGCAACCGTACAAATACCATTATGCAGAGCGCATTCTTCAAAATCACCAATGTGATTCCTTACGAACTGGCGGTTGCGGAAATGAAACACGCTATCGACAAGTCCTATGGCAAGAAGGGTGAAGCTGTTGTGAACATGAACTATGCTGCCGTGGACGCCGGAGGCAAGGAAGGCAACCTGATTAAGGTGACGGTTCCTGCCGAATGGAAGAATCTGCCGGATGATGAGGCTAAGCACGATGAAAACCGTCCGGAATTTATCCGCAACATCGTTGACGTGATGAATGCCCAGAAAGGCGACAATCTGCCCGTGAGCGCATTCAACGGATATGAAGACGGTACTTTCCCTGCCGGAACCGCCAAGTTTGAGAAACGCGGTATTGCGGTCAATGTGCCGGAGTGGCAGGTGGAAAACTGTATCCAGTGTAACCAGTGTGCGTATGTTTGTCCTCACGCTGCTATCCGTCCTTTCCTGTTGACGGACAAGGAACTGGTTGCCGCTCCTGCGGGTACGCAGACCAAGCCGGCAATCGGCAAGGAACTGGCGGGATATGCTTTCCGTATGCAGGTTTCTCCGCTTGACTGTACCGGTTGCGGCAACTGTGCGGACGTTTGTCCTGCCAAGACCAAGGCTTTGGTCATGAAACCGCTGGAATCTCAAATGGCGGAAGAGAGCCGTTGGGAATACATGGACAGAAAAGTGGGATACAAGAAAGTGGTGGAACCGAACAATGTGAAAAATTCACAGTTTACCCAGCCGCTATTTGAGTTCTCCGGAGCTTGTGCCGGTTGCGGTGAAACGCCGTACATCAAATTGATTTCCCAGTTGTTCGGAGAGAGAATGATGGTTGCCAATGCTACCGGATGTTCTTCTATCTATGGCGGTTCTGCGCCTTCCACTCCGTATTGCACGAACTACGAGAGCGGACGCGGACCGGCTTGGGCGAACTCCCTGTTTGAAGACAATGCCGAATTCGGTTTCGGTATGGCGGAAGGTGCGAACCGTCTGCGGGAGAGAGCAAAGCGACTGCTGGAAGAGAATATGAGTGCTTTTGCTGCTGGTACGCAGGCTGCTATCCAGGCTTGGGTGGATGCCTATGCCGACGGAGAGAAGACCTTGGCGGTCAGCGATGCCTTGATTGCCGCTTTGGAAAAGGAAATGGCTCCTGTGGCAAAAGAAATTTTGACGTTGAAGCATTATTTCACGAAGAAATCCCAGTGGATCTTCGGTGGCGACGGTTGGGCTTACGACATCGGTTATGGCGGTGTGGACCACGTGCTTGCCAGCGGACAGGATGTGAACATCCTGGTGGTGGATACCGAGGTTTATTCCAATACAGGCGGTCAGTCGTCCAAGTCTACTCCGGCGGGTGCCGTGGCGAAGTTCGCGGCAAGCGGTAAGCGTATCCGCAAGAAAGACCTGGGTATGATGGCAATGTCTTATGGCTATGTATATGTGGCTCAGGTGGCCATGGGTGCCAATCAGGCGCAGTACATGAAAGCCATTAAGGAAGCCGAGGCTTATCCCGGACCTTCTTTGATTATCGCTTACGCTCCGTGTATCAACCACGGTCTGAAAGCCAGTATGGGCAAATCCCAGCAGGAGGAGAAGAAGGCTGTTGAGTGCGGTTACTGGCAGTTGTACCGTTACAACCCCATGTTGGAAACGGAAGGAAAGAATCCGTTCGTCCTGGATTCCAAGGAACCGGATTATTCCAAGTTCCGTGAATTCCTGATGGGTGAGGTTCGTTTCAACTCATTGGTGAAAGCCGCACCTCAGGATGCTGAACGTTTGTTTACTGAAACTGAAAACGATGCGAAGTGGAGGCTGAACGGCTATAAGCGTTTGGCTGCCATGGAGTACGGCGAATAATACCGTTTGCCGGTTGGTCATAAGGTCGTCCCTTCGGGGGCGACCTTATTTTTTTTCTTTTTTTGTTGAACTTTTTCTTTGAAAATTTTGCAGGCAATGAGAAATGTTCTATATTTGCAACCGCAAAAGGGAAGCGTTCTTTTACAAATGGGCAGTTACCAGAGTGGCCAAATGGGGCTGACTGTAACTCAGCTGGCTTAGCCTTCGGTGGTTCGAATCCATCACTGCCCACGATTTTACACGATGATGCGAAAGCATCTGTTTGCGGAAATAGCTCAGTCGATAGAGCACTAGCCTTCCAAGCTGGGGGTCGCG
>CAYNXE010000045.1:9784-13863 GCA_964400995.1 uncultured Odoribacter sp. | reverse complement strand
CGCGACTGTCACGCAACACGGAACGCGGCTCCAAATCCACCCGGGAATAATTATCCACCAAAAAACGTCCCGAAACAGGCATAAAAACACTATGATTCGCCTCCTCGGGCGTCAGCAACTGAACACCCTCCCGATCCAAACTCGCCTTATAAACACCCGCATAATAAGGATTCCAACCCTTCTCCCGTCCATATCCCTCAAAATACAAAGTCCTGCCCGCCGTATCAATCCGCACCATCTTTCCTGCCACCCATTCCCATGACGAAATAACATTCTTCAAACGAACATCCTTTTCATAATGATAATAATGCCCCCAGCCGGTTCTTTCCGACCACCAAATCAAATCCTTACCCTCCTCCAAAATCGACAAATGATGCATCTGATCATTAAAATAAGGCTTCGACTGCTCATTAATCAACACCTTGCTCTCCCCCGTAACCGTATTGGCGACACAAACATCCAACTCATCGCAAGTCCTGCGCTTCCGCTCAAAATAAATCCGTCCCGACTCCTTGCCGGCATACAGCACGTTCAACGACTGGTCGGGCCACTTCTCCGTCTGAACCTTCACCTGCTTCCGCTCCGCCACGTCAAAAACGTGCAATTCAAACTGCTTGACCTCCTTGTCCCCCGGCATCGCATAACGATACTCCTCCAACTTCGGACGAGCAGCCAGCACATCGATGACCCACAAATCCTTCACCTTGCGGCTATCCGCCCTCACGACATAAAACTTCTTCGAATCCTTGAACCAGACAACCTTCGTAGCCTTCCTCTTGCCACTGGTATCCCGCTCGTTCCGGGCATAAGAATAAAAAGGTTCGCCGTCCGTCGTCAACTGAACCTCCACCGAATCCTTATCGCCCGCCTTCATCAAATACAAATTATGACGCCGCGCAAAAACCACATAACTGCTGTCCGGAGAAAAAGTCGCCCAATTATCCTCCTTCTTTGGAGACTTCACCGAATCCTGCTGCGACAACACACCGGTCTCCGTATGATACCTATAATTAAACTCATTCACCTTGAACCTCACCGTCTTCTGATCCTGCTCAAACTCAATGTCCCGAATCGGCAACGCCTTGGCAGAAAAAGGCTTATAAGTGATACGAGTCAACTCCTTTGCCAAATGAACATTATCAAACAACAAACGCTTCGTGCCCCGTCCCGGATCCACGAAATACCAGTTAGTCCCCTCTCCCGTCTTATAACTGAACCAAAACTTATCGCTGCCCTCCAAAAAATGAGGGGTCACATTCAGGCTGCCCACCTCGGAACCTGCCTTCCTAAACTTCTCAGCCTGCCGGAAATTAGCCTTCTGAGCATACACCGTCCCGGCTACACTCCATAAAAACACAAACAACAAAAAACGATTCATTGCCATTATATAAAATTAAAATTTGAGCCGGCAATAATAAGGAAAAAAAACGGCAATGCAAAAAACATTTATTAGTTTTGCAGACACACTCCGAAAGAGTGGCAAAACACCAAAAACAACAGGATTCACCTTACATTCGGTATGGATTTCAAAATCGTAGACAAAAACCTCGAAACCTCCTTCCAGGAAATCCGCAGACGCATCTGGCGACTGCAAAGCGGAGGCACCATCGACAGCCTGAAAACCATCGGAGCAAACACCACCGGTCAAATCGGAGCCAGCTTCGTATCCCTAAAACAACTGGCAAACAAATACACCCCCGACGAATCCCTGGCACTCCTGCTATGGAACACCCGCCAGCGAGAAGAACAAATCGTGGCGTGCCTGCTACTCCCCAAAGAAACAAATAAAGAAAAAATTACGCAATTGTTTCCGGATTGCCTGAATTTTGAAATAGCGGAATACTTCGGCTCCCTCTACCTGCAAAGCCACCCGCAACTGCTTGAATTATCGGCTGACTGGCTCCATTCGGAAAATCCCCACCAAACGGTAGCGGCATTGACCGCCTTAGCCAAGTACCTTATTTTAAACAAAAACGCCTGCGCAAAACAAAAAAAACTATTCGATTCCGCCCTTCAAAGAGAATTCAAAGACAAATACGTCCAACTGCTGGCAAATCGTTATCGCCTCAACACCTAATAAATGTTAAAACCACGGTTTAATTCCCCGGGAAAAAACGTTTAATGAGAAAACTTTCTTATTTTTGCAAAAACTATTACGGAAAAAAAGTACTAATGAATTGTTGAATATAAATTTACTACTATGGCAAAATTAGATTTAAGCAAGTATGGAATCGAAAACGTAAAAGAGATTCTGCACAATCCCTCTTACGACGAATTGTTTAAAGCCGAAACCGATTCTTCCCTGACCGGATACGAAAAAGGCCAGATGACCGAATTGGGCGCAATCAACGTAATGACCGGCATCTACACCGGCCGTTCCCCCAAAGATAAATTCTTCGTAAAAAATGAAGCCAGCGAAAACAGCGTTTGGTGGACTTCCGAAGAATACAAAAACGACAACAAACCCTGCTCCGAAGAGGCGTGGGCAGACTTGAAGGCAAAAGCCGTAAAAGAACTGTCCGGCAAAAAACTGTATGTCGTTGACACATTCTGCGGAGCCAACGAAGGAACCCGCCTGAAAGTGCGTTTCATTATGGAAGTTGCCTGGCAGGCACACTTCGTAACCAATATGTTCATCCGCCCGACAGAAGAAGAACTGGCAAACTACGGTGAACCCGACTTCGTTTCATTCAACGCCGCCAAGGCAAAAGTGGACAACTACAAAGAACTGGGCCTGAATTCAGAGACAGCCACCGTGTTCAACCTGAAAACCAAAGAACAGGTTATCCTGAACACCTGGTACGGTGGAGAAATGAAAAAAGGTATCTTCTCCATTATGAACTACCTGAACCCCTTGCGTGGCATCGCTTCAATGCACTGTTCCGCAAACACCGACCTGAACGGCAAAAACACCGCCATCTTCTTCGGATTGTCCGGAACCGGAAAAACCACCCTGTCCACCGACCCGAAACGCCTGTTGATCGGTGACGACGAACACGGCTGGGACGACGAAGGCGTATTCAACTACGAAGGCGGATGCTACGCCAAAGTCATCAACCTGGACAAAGACAGCGAACCGGACATCTACAACGCCATCAAGCGCGACGCCCTGCTGGAAAACGTTACGGTAGATGCCAACGGCAAAATCGACTTCGCCGACAAATCGGTAACGGAAAACACCCGTGTATCCTACCCGATTTACCACATCAACAACATCGTGAAACCGGTATCCAAAGGTCCGGCTGCACAGCAGGTCATCTTCCTGTCAGCTGACGCATTCGGCGTACTGCCTCCGGTATCCATCCTGAACGCAGAACAGACCAAATACTACTTCTTGTCAGGATTCACCGCTAAATTAGCTGGAACGGAACGCGGAATCACCGAACCGACACCGACTTTCTCCGCTTGCTTCGGAGCCGCATTCTTGTCACTGCACCCGACCAAATACGCAGAGGAACTGGTGAAGAAAATGGAAAAATCAGGCGCCAAAGCATACCTGGTGAACACCGGCTGGAACGGAACCGGCAAACGTATCTCTATCAAAGATACCCGTGGCATCATCGACGCCATCCTGGACGGCTCCATCGACAAGGCTCCGACCAAAACCATCCCGTTCTTCAACTTCGTGGTTCCGACCGCTCTGCCGGGCGTAGACCCGAAAATCCTTGACCCGCGCGACACCTACGCACAGGCAAGCGAATGGGAAACCAAAGCCAAAGACCTGTCCGAACGCTTCATCAAAAACTTCAAGAAATTTGAAGGAAACGAAGCCGGCAAAGCACTGGTTTGCGCCGGTCCGAAACTTTAATACACACTTTCCCAAAAAAAGAAACCGGTCGGATTGCTCCGACCGGTCTTTTTATTATCAATCAACATCTCCAAACTTCACCTGCCCCTTGTTCGCCCGCAGAAAATAAAAAAAAGCGACCCAATCAGTGACATCCACTTCATTCAATCGCTTTTACAGTGCCCAGGACAAGACTCGAACTTGCACAGCCTTTCGACCACTACCACCTCAAAGTAGCGTGTATACCAATTTCACCACCTGGGCGACAGGTGCCCGAAATAGGACTCGAACC
>CAYNXE010000045.1:1605-9684 GCA_964400995.1 uncultured Odoribacter sp. | reverse complement strand
TACACGGCCGTAAAGCCACTAGTACCTGAAACTAGCGTGTATACCAATTTCACCATTCGGGCAAGATGAATCACAAAAAGAACTTGAAAGGTGCCCAAGATAGGACTCGAACCTACACGGCCGTAAAGCCACTAGTACCTGAAACTAGCGTGTATACCAATTTCACCACTTGGGCGTCAATCGTTGTCCCACCAGGATTCGAACCTGGACTGACAGAACCAAAACCTGCTGTGCTGCCATTACACAATGGGACAATCGTTTTTGACGGTGCAAATATAGAACGTTTTTTGTTTTCTAACAAAAAAAACGAGGAAAATTCAGATAAAATAATTATTTTCGTGCTTTATTAGGCAAGGCATTTTGCTGACAATTGATTATTAACACATTGCTTAATTTTAAGAGAAAATTATACCGAAACGATATGTACACGATTAAAGATCATCCAAATCTGAATTTCAGGTTAATCAACCGACTGACCGGATGGGTCGTTTTTGTTGTTGCCAGCCTGACCTATATGCTCACAGCAGAGCCGACGACAAGTTTGTGGGATTGCGGCGAGTTCATCACGACCTCCGTGGGATTGCAAGTGGGCCATCCTCCCGGAGCTCCTTTGTTTATGATTATCTCCCGTTTGTTTGCGATTTTTGCGCCGTCAGTCTCCACCCAGGCGTTAATGATCAACTACATGTCGGGGTTATGTTCCGGCTTCACCATCCTCTTTCTGTTCTGGTCCATTACCCACCTGGCACGGAAATTAGTGGTGAAAGAAGGAGAGGAAATGACCCTGGGGCAAATGTTCGCCATCCTGGGCGCCTCTTTAATCGGTTCGCTCACCTACACGTTCACCGACACCTTCTGGTTCTCGGCAGTGGAAGGTGAAGTATATGCCATGTCCTCCCTTTTCACCGCTGTCGTCTTCTGGGCGATTTTGAAATGGGAAAACGTAGCCGATGAAAAATACGCCAATCGCTGGCTGGTACTGATTGCCTATCTGATTGGCTTGTCTATCGGCGTCCATCTGCTGAACCTGCTGGTTATCCCGGCCATCGCATTCGTCTATTACTTCAAAAAATACACCCCCAGCGTCAGGGGATTCATCAAGACAGGCATATTGTCCCTGATCATCCTGGGCATTGTCAACTTCGGAGTCATTCCCGGAGTCATCAAGATTGCCGGCTGGTTCGAACTGCTCTTCACCAACACCTTGGGACTGCCGTTCAACACCGGCGTAATCGTCTATGTGCTCTTGATTATCGGATTGCTCACCTGGGGCATCCGCTACACGCTGCAAAAAGGAATGCCCATCTGGAACACCATACTGACCTGCTTTATGGTCATCCTGCTCGGCTACTCCTCCTATTCCATGGTCGTCATCCGCTCACTGAGCGATCCTCCTATCGATGAAAACAGCCCGGACAACGTATTCTCCCTGCTGTCCTACCTCAACCGGGAACAATATGGCGACAGTCCACTGCTGTACGGACAATATTACAACGCACCGAGAATTGGCTACGAAGAGGGGGCACCGATCTACTATCAAAACAAAGAAACCGGCGTATATGAGAAAATCGGCAACAAATTCAGCTACAAATACGACCCCCGGTTCTGCGGTTTATTCCCCCGGATGCACAGCGACCAAAGGCCCTACTATCCGTCCCAGTATCAAATCTGGGGAGGCAAAAACAACGGTCCGACCTACATGGTGGACGGAGAAGCCATCACACGCCCCAGCTTCGGCAACAACTTGCGCTACTTCTTCAACTACCAGTTGGGACACATGTACTGGCGGTACTTCATGTGGAATTTCTCCGGTCGCCAGAACGACATCCAGGGACACGGGGACATTCTCCACGGCAACTGGATTACCGGCATCAAATTTCTGGACGAAATGCGTTTGGGCAACCAGTCCGAACTGCCGGACACGCTGAAATCCGAAAAGGCATACAACAAATACTACATGCTCCCCTTCCTGCTGGGCATACTGGGTATGTTCTACCAATACCGGAAAGGACGCAAGGGGAAACAAGACTTCTGGGTGGTCATGCTGTTGTTCATCATGACCGGCATCGCCATCATCGTGTACCTGAACCAGTCGCCCATGGAACCCCGTGAACGGGATTACGCTTACGCCGGTTCATTCTACGCCTACGCCATCTGGATCGGATTAGGCATCCTGTCCCTGTGGGAATTCATGACCAAGCGCCTCCGGCAAGTGAATCCTTCGGCTGCGGCAATCATCGTTACCGGCGTATGCTTCTTTGCGGTACCGGTGAACATGGCGGCACAAAACTGGGACGACCACACCCGTGCCGGACGTTATGCCACCCTTGCCCACGCCAAGAACTACCTGAACTCCTGCGCTCCCAATGCCATACTTTTCACTTACGGAGACAACGACACGTTCCCGTTGTGGTATGCGCAGGAAGTGGAAGGCGTTCGCCGGGATGTCCGAATTGTCAACCTGAGCCTGCTGGCAGGTCCGTGGTACATCGACCAAATCAGCCGGAAAGCCTATGAAAGTCCCGCCGTACCCATTTCTTTCACCAAAAACCAATACCGGGACGGCAAACGAGACAGGGTATATATCCTGGAACGCTACCCGCGGGCAAATCTGCGCGAAGCCATGGAATTCGTAGCCAGTGATTTGCCCCAAACCAAACTGAAAGAGCGAGGCATTTCGGAAGACATCGACTACATCCCGACCCGGAATTTATACCTGCCTATCGACTCGGCACAAGTCATCGCCAACGGCACGGTCAAGGCAAAGGATGCCGACAAGATTGTCAAAGAGCTAAGTTTCAGTCTAAAAGGAAACGGACTAAACAAATCCGAAACCATGCTTTTGGACATCATCAGCACCAACAATTGGGAACGTCCCATTTATTTCGGCATCGGTCTGCCGACAGACTCCTACATGGGACTGGAAAAATATTTGCAAATGGAAGGCGCCGCCTACCGGCTGGTACCCATAGAAACGGCACCCCGGCGCAGCGAGTTCACCATGGAATATGGAAGAATCGACTCGGACATTCTCTATGACCACCTCATGAACAAATTTGAATGGGGAAACATCAAAGACCCCAAAGTCAACATCGACCATTTCCACGACAACAACATCAGTGTCATACAGTACCGGAATACCTTCCAACGCTTAGCAGCCCAACTGCATGCGGAAGGACAAGACGAAAAAGCCATTGCCGTACTGGACAAGAGCCTGGAGGAACTGCCTCTGTCGCAAGTGCCTATCGACGCCATTTTCCTGGACTACATCACGTTGTATTACGAACTGGGAGAAACGGAAAAAGCCAACCATCTGCTTGAACAATTGGCAAAAGACAACTTGCAGATGCTGAAATACGTCAACTCCTTGTCGCCCAAATACACCGGCATGCAAAGCATACAAAGGGAAGAAGCGACCAGCATGTTCACGTTGCAAAGGCTGTTCGAGGCAGCTAACAGGGCCGGACAAAAAGATTTGGCGGCAAACATCAGAAACGAAGTGGAAAGCATCCTGAACCCGGGCATATTGAACAATCTGTACGCCCCGGTACAAAACGAAGCTCCACAAATTGAAATGCAATAATCACACAACACGAAAGAATATGATAACAATAGATCAACTGAAGTCAGTTGAAGAACGCGGTGGCGCTCTGAGGAGGTATCTTTGACATCGACCGCAAGAAAATAGAATTGGAAGAGGTCGAAATGCGCACGCAGGATCCGGACTTCTGGACAGATGCCAAAAATGCCGAAAAAGTCATGAAGCAGGTGCGCGAACTCAAAGGCTGGATTGAAGGATGTGAAGAAGTCAGCCGCTCCATCGATGACCTAAACGTACTTTTTGACTTCGCCAAGGAGGGAGAAGCCACGGAAGAGGAAGTCGATGCCCATTATGCAGAAACGTTGCGCCTGGTGGAAAACCTCGAACTGAAAAACATGTTGCAGGGCGAAGCCGATGAAATGAGTTGCGTTCTGAAAATCAACTCCGGCGCCGGAGGTACTGAAAGCCAGGACTGGTCGTCCATGCTGATGCGGATGTATGTCCGCTGGGCAGAGAACAACCAATACAAATGCACCATCAGCAACTTGCAGGATGGGGATGAAGCGGGCATCAAAACCGTTACCATGCAAATCGAAGGCGATTTCGCCTACGGCTACCTGAAAGGGGAAAACGGCGTCCATCGTTTGGTGAGAGTGTCGCCTTTCAATGCCCAAGGGAAACGCATGACCTCGTTCGCTTCCGTATTCGTGACCCCTTTGGTGGACGACACCATTGACATTTCAATCAATCAGGCGGACATCAGTTGGGATACTTTCCGTTCGGGAGGAGCCGGAGGACAGAACGTGAACAAGGTGGAGTCCGGCGTACGCCTGCGCTACCAGTACAAGGATCCCTATACCGGAGAAGAGGAAGAAATCCTGATTGAAAACACGGAAACCCGGGACCAGCCCAAGAACAAAGAAAACGCCCTCCGGCAATTGCGCTCCATTCTATACGACAAAGAGTTGCAACACCGCATGGCGGAACAGGCAAAAATCGAAGCCAACAAAAAGAAAATCGAATGGGGCTCGCAAATCCGAAGCTACGTTTTCGATGACCGCCGGGTAAAAGACCACCGGACCAATCATCAGACTTCCGATGTAAACGGTGTCATGGACGGCAAGATTGACGAGTTTATCAAAGCATATTTAATGGAATTCGGTGGACAGGAATAAACAACACGTCAACCGAAACGACCAAAAAAAACGGGAGTAGTTATTACTCCCGTTTTTTACACATTTCAGCAAAATAGCGGTGGAAACTGGAATCATCCGTCAGTTCCGGATGAAAAGAAGTCGCCAGCAGATGCCCTTCACGTGCCGCAACGATATGCCCCTCCACCTTGCACAACACCTCCACATTCGCTCCCGCCTCCGTGATGTAAGGCGCACGGATGAACACCAGCGGTATGGGTTCCGGACTGACTTTCGGAATTTCCACACTCACGTCGAAACTGTCGATTTGCGTGCCGTAGGCATTCCGTTTCACCGTGATGTCCATCAACGCCAGATGCCGCACCGGGTCGTTCTCCAGCTTCTTTGCCAGCAGAATCATGCCGGCACAAGTTCCCCAGACCGGCAAGCCTTCCTGAATCTTATTTCTCAGGGGTTCCAGCATTCCCGTACAGCAAAGCAATTTGCCCATAGTCGTACTCTCACCTCCCGGCAGAATAATCCCGTCCAAATCATCCAATTGCTGCGGATAACGCACCACGACCGGCTCATGACCCAATCTCCCGATATGCCGTTCGTGTTCCACAAACGCTCCCTGAAAACCTAAAATACCTATTTTCATAAATGCTATCTACCTGTAAATGCCGTTTTTCCGGCTCAGCCCCTGCGACATGCGCACCGTCCCGACCGGCATTCCCTCCCGTCCGACATCAACGGACTGCCAGAAATACCATTAGACGACAAGGCCAAACCGGAAAAACCGCTCTATATTACCAACCTCTTTCAGCGTACTTGCTTTCCAAAGTCTTGATTTCAAGTCCTGACATTGCCTCCCCAAGATTCTCCGACAATTCTGCCAGTTTCAGAGGATCATTGTAATACGTCACCGCCTGAACAATCGCCCTTGCCCGTTTCTCCGGGTCACCCGACTTGAAAATTCCGGAACCCACGAATACGCCCTCAGAGCCCAATTGCATCATCAAAGCCGCATCGGCAGGCGTAGCAATACCACCGGCTGCAAAGTTCACCACCGGCAATTTTCCGTGTTCATGCACATATTTCACCAACTCGTAAGGTGCGCAAAATTCCTTTGCCAAAGTCATCAGCTCTTCCGCCCCGGCATTCTTCACCCGGCGCATATCATCGCTGATTTGCCGCATGTGAGTGACTGCCTCGACGACATTTCCCGTTCCGGCCTCACCCTTGGTCCGAATCATCGCGGCACCTTCGCCGATGCGACGCAATGCTTCGCCGAGATTACGGGCTCCGCAAACGAACGGCACTTTAAAAGCAGTCTTGTCCACGTGATACAACTCATCAGCCGGAGTCAACACCTCGCTCTCATCAATGAAATCAATCCCGATAGCTTCCAATATCTGAGCCTCTACAAAATGACCGATTCTCACTTTTGCCATTACGGGAATCGACACGGCTTTCTGAATGGCTTTGATCATTTGCGGGTCGGACATACGGGCAACACCGCCATCGCGCCGGATATCCGCCGGCACTCTTTCCAACGCCATGACCGCACAGGCTCCTGCAGCTTCCGCAATCTTCGCCTGCTCCGCATTGGTTACATCCATAATCACCCCGCCTTTCAGCATCTGGGCAAGGTTCTTGTTCAATTCATACTTTCCCATAATCATTTAAAAATTATAAACCTATAATAAAACAGCACCCCACGATGCTATCATTCAAAACCGTAAATCGTCGTTTTCCGATACACCTGTCCCGGCTCTAACAAAGTAGATGGAAAAGCAGGATGATTGGGTGAATCGGGCCAATACTGCGCCTCCAGTGCCACTCCAGCATACGCCCCGTAATTCCTGCCCCCCTTCGCATGCTTCACGTCGAGATAACGCCCGGTGTACACCTGCAATCCCGGATAATCGGAACAGACATACATCTTTACACCCGACTCCTCGCTGAGCAGTTCCGCCTGCCGGATAACCTTCCCGTCCGGAGCGAAAACAAAACAATCGTCCAGTCCGCCATCCAGCTCTATCACCTCCCGCAAAGAACGGAAATCAGTGAAGTCGAAATGGCCCGCCACCTGGACAAAATCACCGTCCGGAATCAAATCATGCGTTTTCAGATACTTGTCGGTGTACAACTTCAACCGGAGATCCTTTATATCCGACCGCTCCGGATTCAGGTTGAAATAAGGATGGTGCGTCAGATTGACAGGACACCTCCGATCCGTCAACGCCTCATAATGTATCTGCAACTCCTTCCCCTTCACTTCAAAACGGACATCAACATCCAGATTGCCCGGATAATGCTCTTCTCCGTCCGGACTGAAATAATGCAACGCCAGCAGGGAATCCGTCCGCTCCCGCACCGACCAGATTTTTTTATCGAATCCGCAAACTCCCCCGTGCAAATGATTCGCTCCGTTGTTCACAGCCAAATGGTAATCTTGCCCGTCAACGGAAAACTCACCGCCGGCAATCCGATTGGCATACCGCCCGACAACAGCCCCCAAATAAGCGCCGCCATTGACATAATCCGAAGTCGCGTAATCCTCCGCCTTTTCCATGCCCAGCACCACGTCAACCGCCTTTCCCCGCTTTCCGGGAACAATCATGCGGACTATCGTTGCCCCCAAGGTCGATAGGTGCACCTCAAGCTCCTCACTTTTCAAGATACAAATTTCCGGCTCCATGCGTATTCTTTCTATTTATCAGTTTTTTACAACACTTTCTTGTCAACAGAAACCCAAAACGCTACAAATGTGACAAAAGTATAAATTTCTCCGATAATCAAACTATTTTTTAGAACTTATTCGGTCACGGGATTCCGCATTCTGATATAAAATAATTGTACGGCAAAAAAAAATATTTTATTTTTGTTTCTATTATATTAAAATAACTAATCTGACGACAGAATGAACATACAAGAATTAGAGCATAGATTTGAAGAAATCTATGGCAGAAAAGCCGAACACGCTTTCTTTGCCCCCGGCCGTGTCAACCTCATCGGCGAACATACGGACTATAACGGGGGATTGGTATTCCCTTGCGCATTGAGCTTCGGGACCTATCTGCTGGTTGCCAAAAGGCAAGACCGGAAAACTCATTTCGACAGCATCAACATGAAATTTTCCGCCACGACGGACGTTTCCGCCTTTGTCAACAAACCGGTAGAGTGGATTAAATACCCGCTGGGAGTCATGAAAGAGTTTGCAGACCGAGGTCTGGATGTCTGGGGATACGACCTGCTGTATTACGGCAACATCCCCAATGGAGCCGGACTTTCCTCATCGGCATCCATCGAAGTCGTAACCGCAGTCATGCTGAACGAACTGACCGGCGCAGGCCTGGATATGGTTGAACTGGTCAAGATTTCACAAAAGGCCGAAAACGT
>CAYNXE010000045.1:0-1505 GCA_964400995.1 uncultured Odoribacter sp. | reverse complement strand
CTCTGCCAATTGGATGAAAAAGAATTTGAAACATACGGTTCCCGCATACAGGACAATACCGTCTTCCGGCGCGCCAGACACGCCGTGACGGAAAATCAACGTGTGATAAAGGCGATTGACGCACTCAAGAAAGGCGACTTGCAGACCTTCGGACAATTGATGAACGCTTCCCACAAGTCCCTGAAAGAGGATTATGAAGTGACCGGCATCGAACTGGACACGCTGGCAGAAGAAGGACAGCACCTGGACGGCGTTCTGGGTTCCCGGATGACCGGCGCAGGATTCGGCGGATGCACCGTAACCCTGGTAGCAGAAGACAAAGTCGACGACTACATCCGGAAGGTCGGCGAACTTTACAAATCCAAGGTCAACCTGGAAGCCACCTTCTACATCGCCGACGTGGGCGAAGGAGCACGCAAACTCTATTAATAACCAAGATAAAATAAAATTATGAATCCAAGTTTTCACATCATAGACTTTGCCATTCTGGGCATCTATGCCATTCTATTAGTGGGCATCGGTCTATGGGTTTCCCGCACCAAAAAAGGGCAAACCAAAACCGCCGAAGATTATTTTCTGGCGAGCAAGGCGCTGCCTTGGTGGGCAATCGGTTCATCGTTGATTGCCGCCAACATTTCAGCAGAACAGTTTATCGGCATGTCCGGTTCCGGATTTGCAGGAGGATTGGCTATCGCCTCGTATGAATTTATGGCGGCGCTGACCCTGATTATTGTCGGTAAGTTTTTCCTGCCCGTTTTCATCAAGCAGGGCATTTACACCATTCCCGAATTTGTTGAAAAACGATTTTCCACCAACCTGAAAACCATTCTGGCGATTTTCTGGATTGCCTTGTTTCTCTTCGTAAACCTGACCTCCGTATTGTTTCTCGGCGGAAAAGCCATTGATACGATTGTCGGAGTGGGCGACGGCAGCATGATTATTCCAGCCATCATCGCATTGGCATTGTTCGCCGCGGCCTATTCGCTGTACGGCGGACTCTCGGCTGTTGCCTGGACCGATGTGATTCAAGTGGCACTGCTGGTACTCGGCGGCGTGATTACGACACTGATTGCTTTGCACTACGTCACTCCCGAAGGAGGCATCATGAACGGCATCTCCCACATCGCAGACGTGGCTGGCGACAAATTCGACATGGTGCTTTCACGAGACCACAAGGAATACAACAACCTGCCCGGAATTTACGTCCTGATTGGCGGACTCTGGGTGGCAAACCTGTACTACTGGGGATTCAACCAATACATCATCCAGCGGACACTGGCAGCCAAATCACTGAAAGAAGCACAGAGAGGTATCGCATTCGCCGCCTTCCTGAAAATGCTGATTCCTTTCATCGTGGCCATTCCCGGCATCATCGCCTATGTTATGTACACGGAAAACCTGCATGAAGCCAAAAGCGCATTTGAAATTGCCGGTTCCGCAACCTTGAACAACGACAACGCCTATCCGTGGCTGATTAGTACGTTTATCCCCATCGGCCTCAAAGG
>CAYNXE010000044.1:5894-13895 GCA_964400995.1 uncultured Odoribacter sp. | reverse complement strand
TGTCGACAAACTCTACGACAAGGGTGCCTGTTTCTGTTTCACGATTCCGATAAATAAGAACTCGTAACGAACGACACGGATTGCCTGGTCACCGTTTGCCACCGTGACGGGCATCCTTTTACAAATAAGTTGGTGTAAAATTAAAGGGAATTGAGAACTGGATACAACCGGCTTTCAATTCCCTTTAATTTTTCCAACGATGGAATATTACTCTGTAATCAGATTGTTGTAGTCACTTTCCTTGTTTGGAATAACCCATTGCCACCGGTTGTACTCTTCGGCCTTGATGGTGATGGCAAATGTTGAGTGGAAGCTGCCCGGGCTGGCAAGTCCTTTTGAGGTATCCAGCGGTTTGCGGACGATATCCTGCTTCCAACGCTTGTAATCCGTCCAGTCGAAGCCTTCGCCGAAGAGGTCGAAGCGACGGTAGAGCTTCACCTCGGCAAGCAGGTCTTCTCCGGTCTTGGTGGACTGGGTATAACTCGGGTCAAAACGCTTGGTCACATCATAGAGAAGCTGCTGTGCCTCGCCCTCCTTGCCCGGGAGATGACAATCCGCCTCTGCCTCTATATAATACATCTCTGATGTTCGGAAGAGGCTGAACGAACCGCCACCGGGCATAAATGCCGCCCGCAATTTGAACTGCATATAACCAAAGATGTACGATGTACTATATACATAACCGGAGTTTTTGGCACGGGTGAACATAGTCCCCTTTGTAGTCCGTCCTGCGGTATTCATCTCCTTGAACTCCGTGTCCGTCTGTGGTACGAGGAAGAGATTGCGACGCACGTCAGTAACAGGTATTTGGTCAATCAATTCTTTTGAGATGGCCACAGGATAAGTACGACATTGAGAAGAAGAAGAGTTGGAACCGATGTATGCGAAATAGCTATAGTATTGGAGGTTCTGATCTTCTGACTCATATACACCCCACATCCATTCGCTTGTCGGAGCGTTGAAGCCGGCAGCATAGTCTTCGGCATTCATCAGCGTATAGCCTGCACGCGCCTTTGCCGCACATTCAGCAGCCGTGGCCCAGTCCTCGCGATAGAGGGCGGCTCGCGCCTTGACTGCATAAGCCACGCTAAGGTCCGGAAGATAGAACTCACTTGACGCGCGCTTGGCATCCGACTGGCCAAAGAGCGAGATGGCTTCGTCGATATCCTTGTATATCTGAGCGTATGTTTCAGCAAGGGAGGACAGAGGAGCGTCCTGTGTCTCAGTAGGGTCGGTTGAGCTGGTACGAAGCACGATGGCTTTGGCAGAACCATTCTCCGAATCACACCAGCGAATGCCATACATAGTTGATAGTTGATAGAAACAATAGGCACGAATGACAAGAGCCTGAGCCTTGATGAACGCTTTGTCCGAGTCCGAACCTTTGGCTCCGTCGACATTGTCTATGATCTGGTTGGCATTGCCGATGAGTTTGTAATAATAGAACCAGATATAATAGTTGTAGGGTGTGGTCTTGTTGCCCTTGTAGGTCACCAGATTATTCCACAATGGCGCATATCCCGTATGGCTACACTTCTGGTGGTCGTTGCCCGTGAAGTTATTACACCAGTTCTTGATGGTTCCCTCTCCATTCATACCTTGAGTTTCAAGGTATTGTGTTGTCATCATCCGGGCTATGCCATTGAGTGCAAGCGCACAATTCTCGGTCGTGCTGAATGCTGTAGCAGTAGATATTTGGTCATTGGGCACCGTTTCAAGATAATCACTGCTGCAGGAAGGAAACAGCAAGGATGCCGCTGCTATAATCGTCAATATGTGTTGTTTCATACCGATAGGTGTTGTTTAGATTAGAACTTAAGATTAAGACCGACAGAGAAGACACGCGGTGTCACGAGGTAGTTGTACTGTGTGCCATTGAAGCTTTGCTGTGGGTTCATTCCCTTGCGTGCCGTCTTGGAGAAGAGGTTTTCACAGGTCACATTCACATCAATGCCCTGCAACTGGAGTTTGTTTACCCAATGCTGGGGCAATTGATAGCTGAGGTTCAGGTTCTTCAATACAAGATAGCTTGCCGAGGTAAGCCAGCGAGAGCTGGTTGCGTTGACCTGTGCATTGAGGGCGTTGCTGAGTACAGGTACGTCTCCAGACCATACGGCGTGGTCATCCGTGCCATCCTCTACCGTCCATGAACGAAGTGCGTCCCGGTGGAATGATGCCGGTGTTGCACTGGCTTGCATAAGCGACTGGTAGTTGTAGTCAATGACCTTGCCGCCCACCTGATAAGTGAAGAGCGCATTGAAAGAAAGACGCTTCCAGGTTACACCCAGGTTGAAGCTGCCATAGATGGGAGCCAAAGCTGAGCCATGGAACTCTTTCTTCGCATAATTGGTGACGTAGGAGTAGGGGGTGCCGTCAATCACCACGATGTTATCAAGATTGCTACCTGTGATTTCAGTGGCTACATAAGCACCTGTTCCATCCACTTCCCAGTTACCATATTTCACACCGTCAAGCTCGAAGCGATAGCTGTTGCCCTGTGCATCTCCGTCATTGAACTTATAGAGAGCATAACCGTTGTGCGAGTCAACCCCTTCGTAGGTATAAACGTAGAAATCATAACGAGAGTGTCCCTCGACAATGTACTTCGTACCATCGATGATACCGTTCTTGTTCTGCTCCGGGAGCTTGACAATCTTGTTTTTTATATAAGTAAGGTTGGCACCTACATTGATTCTCCAATTTTTGTTCTTATAGACATCAACATCCGTAGAGACCTCGAAACCATGGTTCGAGATGGTACCCAGGTTCTTGGTCACCACAGACTCGGCCGAAGTGGATGACGTTCCACCGGCAGAGAGCGGAAGATAAACGTTGAAGAGGAGATCCTTGTTCCGCTTGTCAAAATACTCGAGGCTGAGGTTCCACCGGTTGAAGAGACGCCCCTCGGCAGCTATTCCCCATGACTGTCCTGTCTCCCACTTGAGGTTCCTGTTGGGGAACTGGTTGAGGTAGAGAGCACCCGTGTTTGCATTCTGTTCAACGGAATAGAGAGCCTGATATCCATAGTAGTCGGCGCCTGCATCGTTACCCACTTCACCGTAGTCGGCCCGGAGTTTTAGGAAGGTAATCCACTTGTACTTCTCCATAAACTGCTCGTTGGAAATCATCCAGTTGGCACCGATGGACCAGAACGAGCCCCAACGCGAGTCCTTATGGAAACGGGAAGAACCGTCCCGGCGGAAGCTAGCTTCAACATTGTAGCGATCCGCATAGTTGTAATGTACACGTCCGAGGTAAGATTCGGTTTTGTATGTTTTGTCTAAACCGTTCAAAGAGGTGATGTTGGTAAAGTTGTCGAAGTTGCCCCAGCTTGGTACAATCTCGTTGGTTTTGAGAGCATAGAGGTAGTTGTACTCGTCAGAGTAGTTCTCATGACCGAGAAGTACATCCACAGCGTGGCTGTCAAACTCATGGTTCCAGGTGAGCTGCTGCTGGAAAGTATAGGTTTTGTAGCTGTATTCCACACGCTTTGCACGTCCGAGCGAGCCTTTGCCGTCACCGATCACTGCGCTGTTATAGGTATAATTGCGGTTGTTGCGTGTATTGAGGTTCCCCTTCACGATGGCATTGAAACCGTAGGGGAGGGTAAGTTCCGCGTAGACTGTCGCATTCAGGGTGTTGCGAACGCTCTTGTCGTAGTTGAGCTCGTTCTCATAGAAAACGTGGCGGTCAGCATACTGGTTACGTGTGGTGATGAGATTACCCTCACTATCCGTATAGCTTCCCGGGTCATATTGTTTCTTGCCGAACTCATCGAGGATATACTCGCCGGTGTTGACATCGTGCAAGTGAACCGGATATACCGGAGCGATTTTACGCGCATACATAAACACGTTGGTGTAGCTGTTAGTAGCGTCTCCATTGGTATTGTTGTAGTTCTGGTGGCTGGCATTCAGCTGCAAGCCGGTTTTGAACCAAGACACCGGATGTACATTGACCGCCATGCTGCCGGCGAAGCGCTCGAAGCCGGAGTTCTTCAGGTAGCCATTCTCATCCAGATAGCCGGCAGAGAAACGATAGTCAGCCTTGTCGTTGCTTCCGTTGGCATTGATGTTGTACTCCTGGCGATAGCCGGCGCGCACGCCTTGGTCATACCAATCCAGGTCGTTCGCATACCCGGGGAGGATGTTGGCGTCAGGCACCATTTTGCCATTTTCATCGAAGAGCGCGTTATTCGCCTTATTGAAGATATTCAGGTAAACAATGTCATCAATCAGGTGCTCTGAAGCGTATTGTGCGGAAGTTGCGGCATCCTCTTTGTTTGTATACATGCGTGCGTTGCGGAGATTCTGCCACTCCAGTTCCATCCACTGTCTCGCATTGACACGGTCGTACTCGGGTATACCACGGGTATATACACCTTGTTTGGTGTCAAATGATACGCTGAGCTTGCCCATCTTGCCTTTCTTTGACGTGATGAGGATGACACCGTTAGAAGCACGATTGCCGTAGAGAGCGGCAGAAGCGGCATCTTTCAACACGGATATGGACTCGATGTCGGCAGGATTGAGGTCGGAGATATTTCCTGCAAACGGAACGCCGTCAAGTACATAGAGAGGTTCGGATGAACCATTTACAGTACCGATACCCCGGATGCGGATCGTTGGCTCACTACCCGGAGCACCGTATGTGCTGTTGACCTGTACGCCCGCCACAGACCCCTCAAGAGCACTTGTCACGCTTGATGCCGGACGCAGCCCGATAGACTCACTTTTCACTAATGATATGGCACCCGTGAGCGAAGTCTTCTTCTGTGTACCGTATGCAACAACGACCACTTCTTCCAATGCTTCGCTGGCGGATTCCAGTTCCACCTGAATGTAGGTCTTGCCTTTTACGGCAACTTCCTGCGTATTCATTCCGATGAATGAAAATACCAGTACATCATTATCACTCACTTTCAAGGCAAATCTGCCGTTGATGTCCGTGGCCACTCCCGAAGTGGGATTGCCTTTCACAATGACAGACACTCCGGGTAAAGGAGATTTGTCGTACTTGTCTACAACCGAACCGGTAATCTCCCGCGTCTGCGAGAAACAGACCTGTATCCCCACAAACGCCAAGAACATAAATAGTCCAATCAATTTTTTCATATATATTAGTTTTTGCTTAGACATTTCCAACCATTGTATAATAAAATAAGTGTCAAAACACCATTTTTCTTGTTGAAATTTTCTTAAAACTATCCATTGTTTGAAAGGTGACACCTGCTTGCCAAACAAGCATGTTCAGCTTATCTATTTGACAAAGAAGCTTTTGATCATTCCTTTTCACGAAATCGCACAACAAAACGCCTTTTAAGTAAACGTGTCAGTTTAATAAGGGTAAAGATACATAAAACATTCTTGTCCCACAAGCGTCTCCCGGAATATTTTGCCATTGTTTTTACAGGAATGTCAAATAAATTTATTAATTTTATAGTCTAATGTCAGTATCGAATGGAAGAAAACAATGACATACCTTCGGCATCTTCATCCGGAGCAACAAACATAGGCTTAATGCCTGTGGAAAAACTCATCCATGTCATTCGCGGTCAACAAGTAATGATTGATAGTGATTTTATGTTTCAGCTTACAAAAGGAGAAGCAGAGAACTTGAGGTCACCATTTGCAACCTCAAGTTCAAGGTCGCAATTTGTGACCTTGAAACAGGGTCATCATATCAAGTATCTTCCTTACGCTTTTACAGAGAATGGTGTCGCCATGTTGATTGTCTATTAGTTGTTTCAATGAGATTTTTTGTAAATTCGCACGTATGGTCGATGCCGTCATAAAGGACAGATTCGAAAGGAACCTACACGAACGAATATGTATAGCATTCGAGATATAGCAGAATATGCGGTAATGCTTATTGAAGTTTTTGCCAAACGTTTTCACCTCACCTTGCAGGAGGCGCAGCGTTATTTGAGCAAGTATCATGCCCTTGAACTGGTTCAAAAGCACTATGGCATGATGCACACGCAGACTTTTGAAGACATGGCAGAAACTCTTGCGGTGTATTGCCGGAGAAAAGGAGGACAGGTGGCATGAAACCTTGAAAGTATGAATGTGACGGAGCAGGAGTTTAAGTTTATGGTGCAATCCTTGGTAGCAGACCTTATTACCTTGTTGATGCAGGAAGAGCGGATGACCATGCCGGAGGCATTTGATACACTCTATCAGTCGAATGTCTTTGCAAAGCTTTCGGAGCCGACCACAGGGCTTTACTACCAAGCACCAAGGTATGTATTCAGCTACCTTAAAGAAGAAATGGCTGTTGCCGAAAAAACACTCGCCACAACTGGGGACAAGGAACCAAGTTCAAGGTCACAATCTGTGACCTTGAAGTAGGGTCATCATATCAAGTATCTTCCCTACGCTTTTACAGAGAATGGTGTCGCCATGTTGAGCAGTGTGCTTCGCTCAAAGACAGCCATTGAGGTAAATATCAGAATTTCCCTCTCTCTTTGTTCGCTGCGTTCCTTTCGGAAACCGATATGATAGCGGATGCAATTATTTGATGTTGCCTTGTACTTTATAAACTTTTGTACTTTATGAACTTTATAAACTGAAATACGCTATCTTTGGCATGGATAAATAGCTTTCAGTTGTTATGGAAAGGCGTACAGAAGCGTGCGATGTGAAGATATTGTTTGAAAATTCTTTTCGGGAATTTTTCAAATCGTTGTGCTTCCATGCCATGAGTTACGTCAAGGACAAGGAAGCGGCGAAAGATATTGTGCATGATGTTTTCCTGACGGTGTGGACCCGGCGCGACGAGATTGATTTTACCCAGCCGATGCTTCCTTATCTGCTTAGCCTGACCCGGAACAGAGCCATTAATTATCTGGAACACCTGAAAGTGAAAGCTCGCCATGCCGGACAGGAGACGGGACAGGAACAGGTTTATTTTCCGGCAGATGATACCGGACATGAGGAATTGATATTGAAAATCAAAGAACGGATTGCCGCATTGCCGGATCGGTGCAGGGAAGTGATGTTCCTCTATCTTGTTGAGGGCAAAAAATACAAAGAAATAGCGGAAATATCGGGCATCTCGGTAAATACGGTTAAAACACACATTGCCAACGGCTTAAAAAATCTTCGCGAGGAATTTCCGGCTTCGTTGTTACTTCTTTGTTTTCCGCACATGGAAAATTTTTAAAAATAATTTCATTTTGATTCACCTCTTTTTTCGTCGAATCTGTGTTAGTATAAACAACACGGTTTGATATTCGATGAACGAAGCAGGTATGAAACGTCAAGAAACGGATATCGATTATATCCTTTCTCATTTGTTGCATCCGGAAAGTCTTCTGGATGCGGAGTTCCTGGAGTGGTTGCAAGATGCTGGTCACCGACAGCTTTTTGAGGATGTTCGGAACCAGCGGGAGGCCTTCCTGAATTTCACCTTGGAATCTTCCATTGATTTGGATTGGGAATATGCACGGCATCAGGCTAAAATCCGTTTTTCACGGAGGAGGATTGCATGGAGGTGGATGATTGCCGCCGCGTGTGTTGCGGTCATGTTCGGAATATCTTTCATGGGTCGGTATTTCCAGCGTACCGAAATCGTCGGGGAGGAACTGCGGGCTTCGCTGGAAGGCAGGAGAACCGCGGAATTGATTTTGGCGAACGGTGAGCGTATTCATTTGGAAAAGAACAAGGTTGAACTCAGGGAATGCAACGGTACTTTGGTGGTGAACGACAGCAGTTGCAACCTGACTTATCATCGGGAAACCTCAGATGCGGGGCAGGCCAGGGGAAAAGACATCGTTTATCATACGCTTGTCGTACCGTCGGGTGCCGATTATTCACTTCGCATGGCTGACGGCACACAAGTGAGGCTGAACTGCGAAACGAAATTTCGCTTTCCAGTAGAGTTTACCGGGAAAGAACGTAAAGTGTTTTTGGAAGGGGAGGCTTATTTCGAGGTGAAGAAAGCGGAGGAATGGCCTTTCATCGTAGAAACGGATTGTATGCAGGTGAAGGCGACCGGTAC
>CAYNXE010000044.1:0-5794 GCA_964400995.1 uncultured Odoribacter sp. | reverse complement strand
TGGAATTGTTGCGCGCCATGAACAAAGTGGAGGTGGAAAGAAAAGGGGAAACGGTGATGATTCGTCGGAAATAATTTCAAAAGAGACCGGATCTTGCGGCAACAATCTCCGGTCTCTGATCAGTTAATAACTAAATTAAACTTAACCATTTACAAAAGTATGAAGAAAAATCGGAATGACGCTTTCCCGCTATCGGGAAATTGGTGGAAAATCTTACTGCGTATGAAGCTGACATTCATATTGCTGGTGAGTGCGATTGTTCAGTTGTTTGCGGTGGTGAATGCCCAGACGGTGGACCTGAAAAAACAGAATGCCTCTTTGGAAGAGATTATCTGGGAATTGAAGGCGAAAACCCATTTGGTGTTTCTGTACAGTGACGAGGACATTGTTTCGGTCAAAGGAATCGACATCGATGTCAAGGATTTGGGAGTGGACGAGGTTGTGAGAAAATGCCTGGAGGGAACCGGTTTGCAATGTGTGAAAGAGAATGAGGCAATCATCATCCGGCAGGCAAAGGGCGAAACAGCCGTTCCTCAGGTGCAAAGCCGGCGAATAACCGGAAAAGTGACCGACAAGAGCGGGGCTTCGCTGCCGGGCGTTGCCGTATTGATAGAAGGAACGACGACCGGATCAGTCACCGATGCCGATGGAAATTACGTGTTGGAATGTCCTGAAATGAACGACCTGGCTTTGGTTTTTTCCTTTATCGGTATGAAGACGCAGCGGGTGGTGGTCGGCAACCGCACGGAGATTCGGGTAACCATGGAAGAGGACGCCCAGGAAATAGACGAGGTGGTGGTAAATGGTTATTTTTCCCGCAAGAAAGAGAGTTTTACCGGTGTTTCCAAGACTTTCTCGGGGGAGGAATTGCGGACTATTTCGACGGGAAGTGTGCTGAACACCTTGTCGGTGTTGGATCCCTCGTTTACGAAAATCGTGAACAATGAAATGGGTAGCGACCCGAATACCATTCCCAATTTTGAGATTCGCGGTTCGAGCAGTCTGAAGAGCGAGTATTCCGGAAATCCGAATATGCCCACTTTCATCATGGATGGTTTCGAGGTGACGGCACAGAAAGTGTTTGACCTGGATCCTTCGCGGATTCGTTTCATTACGATTCTGAAAGATGCGGCAGCGACTGCCGTTTACGGTTCCCGGGCGGCCAATGGCGTGGTCATTATCGAAACGGTGGTGCCGAAAGCGGGCAAGTTGCAGTTGTCGTATAACGGCAGTGTCAATTTCGAGGTGGCAGACCTTTCCGATTATCATTTGATGAATGCGGAGGAGAAACTGGAATATGAAATGCGGGCAGGACTGTATGATCCGTCTTCCAGACCGGCTTGGACGGATGATAAGCTGAATGATTATAATCAGAAATTGAAATTGGTGAAAGAAGGGAATGACGTGAACTGGCTGGCCATTCCGGTGAAGGAGTTGGGAGTAGGACACAAACATTCCATCACGGCGGAGGGCGGTAACGAGGTGTTCCGCTATGCGTTTGACCTTTTCTATTCCAATACGGCGGGTGTGATGAAAGGGTCGAAGCGTGACAGTTACGGTGGCGGAGTCCGGTTGCAGTACAATCTGAAGAATCTGAAGTTTACGAACTACACCTCTTTCGATCATTTGAAGTCTGTCAATTCGCCTTATGGGGATTTCAGTTCTTATCTGGCTTACAATCCGTATTACAATCCTTACGATGAGAACGGGAATGTGAAAAAGGTGCTGTATGAGTATCAATATTATGATTTGGGGATTCATACCAAGCAGATGATGAATGAGTTGTATAATGCCGTATTGCCTTCAAAGAATCAGTCGACAGGCAACAGTTTCCTGAATAATTTTGCCGTGGAATATGACATCATCCAGGGTTTGAAGCTGAAAGCCAATTTGTCGCTGAGCGTCGACAACAGCAAATCGGATGTGTACAAGTCTTTCGAGCATACCGATTTTGAGGGGAAGGAGCAAAAAGGTAGTTATAGCCTGAGCAATTCCAATACGTTCAGTTATGATGTCAATGCGATTTTGAGTTATTTCAAGACTTTCGACAAGCATCTGTTGAATGCGGGATTTGTGTACAACTTGCGGGAGTCGCAGTATGATATGGCGGGGATGTATGTGTTGGGTTTCCCGAATGCCAATATGGATCACGTGTCCATCGGAGCCGGATTTGAAGAAGGTTCGAAGCCGAGCGGTACTTATGATGTCACCCGGTTGGTCGGTCTGGTGGGTAACTTGAGCTACACTTATGACAATCGCTTCCTGTTCGACGCGTCTGTCAGAGGGGACGGTTCTTCTCTGTATGGCTCCAACAAGCGGTGGGGTACTTTCTGGTCAGTGGGTGTCGGCTACAATCTTCACAATGAAGAGTTCATGAAACGGCAGAGCATCGTCAATCTGTTGAAGATACGGGCTTCCATCGGTACAACGGGCGGACAGAATTTCAATCCTTACCAGTCCATGGCGATGTATTCGTACAATGATCCCCGAATCAGCGGAATTTCTTATAGCGGTTATATCGGTGCCATACTGGAAGCGTTCGGTAATAAGAATTTAAGGTGGCAGAAGGTGGAGAAACGGAATGTCGGTTTGGACTTTGAGTTTTTCAAAAGCCGTCTGACGGGTTCTTTCAATGTGTATCAGGATATTTCAAAGGATGTGTTAGTGGATGTTTCGCTGGCGCCTTCTTTGGGCTTCACGTCTTATAAGGAGAATTTGGGTGAAGTGGAAAACAGCGGTGTGGAGTTGACGTTGAAAGGTACGTTGGTCAACGATGTGCAACGGAGAATCAAGTGGGATGTCATGTTTAATATGGCGCACAACAAGAATCAGGTAACCAAAATCAGTAAGGCCCTGACTGCTTTCAACGAGAAGCAGGATGCGGAGGTGACGAACAAACCGACCGTGCGCTATCAGGAAGGCTTGTCGCAGAATACGATTTGGGTGAATGAGTCATTGGGTATCGACCCGGCAACCGGAGACGAGATTTTCCTGGATATGGACGGGAACAAGGTGAACAAATGGAGCGCAAGCAATTATAAGCCGTGGGGTTCAACGGATCCGAAGGTGTTCGGAACAGTCGGAACGATGTTGATATACGGACATTGGGAATTGAACGCTTACCTGTATTATAAGTGTGGCGGATATTTGTATAATCAGACGCTGGTCGATCGGGTGGAAAACGTGAATCCGAACGAGAACGGTGACAAGCGAATCCTTTATGACCGCTGGAACGAACCGGGCGATGTGGCTAAATACAAGAAAGTGAGCGACGTGTCCATAACGGAACCGACCTCCCGCTTTGTAGAAAAAGAGAACTACATTCAGTTGCAGTCGCTTTCGTTAAGCTATGATTTCAGCGGGAAGCGTTTGCAGAGTTGGGGCATCCAGCGTTTGAAACTGTCGGCTATCGGAAATGATATTTTCACGTCGTCTACGGTGCGCATGGAAAGAGGAACCGCTTATCCTTATGCGCGGACATTCTCTTTGTCGGCTCAATTAACTTTTTAATCGTTTGTATCATGAGAAGGATAGTAAATAACATAATGGTTTGTGTGTTGCTGGTTGGTTTTTCCGCTTGCAACGATTGGTTGGATGTTTCCCCGAAGACGGAAATGAAGGCGGAGGATATGTTCTCGACGCAGGCGGGTTTCCGGGACGCTTTGATTGGCGTGTATTCGCTGATGTGTACGAGTTCGTCATACGGACGGGATTTGACTTACGGCTACTTGGACGTGTTGGCGCAATATTATGACAGCCCGCGGAAAAATACGGCGAGCGGTTATCAGCACAGTTTTTATCATGCGGCGAACTATAAATATACGGAATCCGCGGAAGAGGAGCGTATCCTGTCTATCTGGCAGAATTATTATACGGCAATCGCCAATATCAATCAGGCATTGGAGTTCGTGGACAAGGACTTGTCCGTGTTTACCTCTCCGGAGGTACACGATGTGTACAAGGGAGAGCTGTTGGCTTTGCGTGCCATGTTGCATTTCGATGTGTTGCGGCTGTTCGCTTCTTCTCCGGTGCTGAATGACAATACCGGATTGAGCACGTTGGCGATTCCTTATGTGGATGTTTATACGAATGTCGCCAGGCCGCAGTTGACCGTGAAAGAGGTGCTGGACAAGGTGACGGGGGATTTGTCGGAGGCGAAAGCCTTGATGCGCGACAAGGAGGATTTTGACGAGGATGATTCTACGATGCCGATGTACAACCGGAAACAGAGGATGAATTATTATGCCGTGACCGCCTTGCTGGCACGCGTGTATCTGTATGGAAACGAGACCGGAAAGGCGTTGGAGCAGGCGAAGGAGATTATCGGCGAAGCGGGAGGAGTGAAACCGACGGCTTATGCGCTGGCATCCGGAGCTGCTACTACCACGGATCCGATGTTTGAAACGGAGTTGATTTTTACGTTGGATGTACAGAAATTGAAGGATTTGAGTGAGAATTATTTCTCGGAAACTGCGACATCCACGGTGTTGAGCATATCGGAAGAGGGTAGAAAGAATGTATTCAATGCTTCGGGACTGGATTCGGAGTTTCGGAGTCGCTGGTTGAAGAACTTATCTGACGGCGTGTCTTTTGCATTGGATAAATACAAGGACATGAAGTATATCCCGTTGTTTAAGCTTTCAGAACTTTACCTGATTGCCGCCGAATGTGCAGGCGGATCCACCGGAATGGCGTATCTGAACGAATTGCGGAATCATCGCGGTTTAGCGACTCTGGCGGAATCAGAAAATCTGGACGATTACATTTATCAGGAATACCGGCGGGAATTTATCGGGGAAGGACAGTTGTTTTTCTTTTATAAGCGCAAAGGTTTCGGTATGATTGGAGCAGAGGATAATGTAGCCTTGGCGAATAAAGAAGAGGTTTATAATTTGCCGATTCCGAAGTCGGAGGTTGAATTTGGAAACATAAAAAATTAATGGAGTATGAGAACATTTTTAATTTTTGCAATAACGGCGATGATCGTGTGTGCTTGTCAGGAAAATGACAGGTTGTTATACGATGACGGAATGCACGATATATATTATGCCGATGTGACGGAAACGAAAGACAGTATATATGTCTCTTTGTTGATGGCGGAGGATGTTTCAGTAACCAAGGTGCAATTAAAGTTGCTGGGAAATGTCTTGCCCGCTCCCTTGAAGTTTAAGGTAGAGGTGGTGGAGGAACGTACCGATGCGATAGAGGGAGTACATTACCAGAAATTGCCGGAGTATTATGAGTTTCCTGCCGGAGAATTTACCTATGATATGCCAGTTACCTTGCTCAAAGGCGGTCCGACCATCACCGAAAGGCCGGTAAATTTGACGTTGAGGTTAGTGGGAACGGAAGAGTTGGGAATTGCTTATACGGATCGGGCAGAAGTGCGCTTGCAGATTGCCGATATGTTGAGGAAACCTGAAGGAGAAGGGTCCTTTGATGATATGGCCAATTTTAGGCAATTGTTTGGAGAATATTCGCAGACGAAGCACCTGATGATCATAGAGATGGTGGGACATGATTTTTGGGATAATGCGGAGGAATGGGCGTATTATCCTCAGTATCCGCTTTGGGACGGGGCAAACATGAGTGGGTATTATATCCCCTATGCCCGGAGGTTGTATAAGCTGATCAAGGAGAACGAGATCAAGGATGAGAACGGCAACGTGATGCAATTGTGGACATGCCCGTAATGAATGAATATTTAAACAGTTAGATTATGAAAAATATAAAATATTTAAGTTGGTTATTTCTCTTTTTTCTATTGGGATGCGTAGACGATGATTCAAGGTAT
>CAYNXE010000043.1:0-14005 GCA_964400995.1 uncultured Odoribacter sp. | reverse complement strand
CGGAAGAGGCGGGAATGACGTTGAAGCCTGCGAGGGTTGACAATCCCGCATTGCAGAAAACGGTGTGGGTGAAAGAGGGGAATGTGTTGGAGGAAAAGGAGATAAAGATAGGCACGACTTTGACTTCCCTGGTGGAAGTGGAGAGCGGTTTGAGGGAAGGGCAGGAAGTGGTGACGGGTATGCAGTCCGGCAAACCGTCTATGGCTCCGTCAAAGCCCGGAGGAGGTGAGTCCAGTCCGTTTATGCCGAAACGGCCGGGGAGCAACAAGAAGAAATGACGGGTGATTTAATTTGAATGAGATGAGCGCTATCATAGAATTAAAAGATATCAAGCGGGATTTTGTGGTCGGAGGCGAGACGGTGCACGCTTTACGGGGGGTATCGTTTGCCATTCAGCCGGGGGAGTTTGTGACGATAATGGGGACGAGCGGTTCGGGAAAGTCCACGTTGTTGAACCTGCTGGGGTGCCTGGATACGCCCACTTCCGGCGAATATTGGCTGGACGGGTATTCCGTGCGGCAAATGGGCAGGAACGATCGGGCGGAATTGCGCAACCATAAAATCGGTTTCGTCTTTCAGTCTTACAACCTGCTGCCCAAGACGACTGCCATAGAGAATGTGGAGTTGCCGCTGATGTACAATCCGGCGGTGTCGGCGAAAGAGAGGGAGAAACGGGCGATCGAGGCGTTGAATGCCGTCGGGCTTCAGGACCGGTTGTATCACAAGTCCAATCAAATGTCGGGTGGACAGCAGCAGCGGGTGGCTATTGCCCGGGCTTTGGTCAATAACCCGGTGTTGATATTGGCGGATGAGGCGACGGGAAATTTGGATACCCGGACTTCCTTTGAAATCCTGGTTCTTTTCCAGGAGTTGCACGCCCTGGGGCGCACGATTGTGTTTGTGACCCACAATCCGGAACTGTCCGCTTACAGCAGTCGCACGATTGTGCTGAAGGACGGGCAGGTGGTACAGGATACGCGGAACGACCGGATTGCCTCTGCAAAGGAGACGCTGGAGTCGTTGCCGGTGACCGAGGAGTAGAATTTTCTTTGTTATTTAAGGTTGAGAATATGAATTTCACGAATTTGTTCAGGATAGCTTTAAGGGCTTTAGGAAACAACAAGATGAGGGGATTCCTGACGATGTTGGGTATCATCATCGGTGTGGCGTCAGTGATTACTATGCTGGCTATCGGGCAAGGCTCGAAGCGGAGCATCCGGGCGCAGATTTCCGAAATGGGGTCGAATATGATTATGATTCATCCGGGAGCGGACCGGCGGGGCGGTGTCCGGCAGGACCCGGCCGCTATGCAGAGTCTGAAATTGGATGACTCCAAGGCTATTGTGAATGAGACCCGTTACGTTGCCAAAGGTTCGCCGTCCGTCAACAGCAGCGGACAGGCGATTTTCGGAGCCAACAATTACCCGACTTCCATTTACGGAATCAGCCCCGACTATCTGGACATCCGGAAGTATTCCATTGCCGAGGGGGATATGTTCGGGGAGCAGGACATTGTGAGTTCCGCCAAGGTGTGTGTGGTGGGGAAGACCATTGTCGACAATCTGTTCACGAACGGCGAGGACCCGATTGGCAAGGTGATTCGTTTTGGAAAGATTCCTTTCCGAATCATCGGTGTCTTGGCTACCAAGGGCTACAATACGATGGGGATGGACCAGGACGATTTGATTTTGGCTCCCTATACGACGATTCAGAAGCGTGTGCTGGCGATTACGCATTTGCAGAGCCTGTTCTGTTCCGCCCTCAGCGAGGAGCAGACGGAAGAGGCGGAGGAGGAGATTTCCAGTATCTTGCGGCGCAATCACAAATTGCGGGCTACGGATGAGGATGATTTCAACATCCGTTCGCAGCAGGAGTTGAGCACGATGATGAATTCCACTTCGGATATGATGACGGTGCTGCTTGCCTGTATTGCCGGAATTTCCTTGCTGGTGGGAGGTATCGGCATTATGAACATTATGTATGTTTCCGTCACGGAGCGTACCCGGGAAATCGGGTTGCGTATGTCGATCGGTGCCAAGGGCAGGGATATTCTGGCGCAGTTTCTGATAGAGGCCATTCTGATTAGCGTGACGGGCGGGTTGATTGGCGTCGTTTTTGGCATCGGAGCGTCTTGGATGGTCAAATTGTTTGCCGGTTGGCCGGTTTATGTAGAATGGTATTCCGTTGTGCTTTCTTTTGTGGTTTGCACCATAACGGGAATATTCTTTGGCTGGTATCCGGCTCGCAAGGCTTCCAATCTGGATCCCATAGAGGCGATACGTTATGAATGATGTTGCCGTAATGGCTCATTTCATATAAATTGTTACCTTTGCGATATGGGAAAGAGTAAAGTTTTACGATATGTCATACAGCTCATCGGGTGGGGAATTGTATTTGGTTTCCCGCTTTTTTTTACCTGGAAGGAGGCGGACCCGCTGACTTGGGTGAAGTACCTGGGGTATGTCTGTTTGCCGGTGCTTTCTATGGTTATTTTCTATTGCAATTATTTCGTGTTGATAGACCGTGTGCTTTTTGTTCGGGGGGTGATATCCTTTCTGTTGGTGAATCTGGTGTTTTTTGCGGTATTGAGTTTGTTGTCGGATGCCTGGCATAGCTGGTATTTCGTACACATCGTGGGCGACAGGCATCGTGCGGGAGGACCTCCGAAAATTATGTTTGTCCTGAAGAATTGCCTGACTATGGCTTTGACGGCGGCATTGAGCGTTGCCATCCGCCTGACGGAAAACTGGCGTGCCATTGAAGATGAAAAAAAGGAACTGGAAAAGGCGCGGACGGAAGCCGAGTTGCAGAATCTGAAAAGTCAGCTTAATCCTCATTTTCTGTTCAATACGCTGAATAACATTTATTCTCTGATTGCCATTGATGCCGATCGGGCGCAGTATGCCGTACACGATTTGAGTCGTCTGTTGAGGCACGTGTTGTACGAGGACAGGCAGCCGTTCGTGTCTCTGGACCAGGAGCTGGTGTTTATGAAAAGTTACATCGAGCTGATGGGGTTGCGTTTGTCCGACAAGGTGGATTTGCGGGTGGATTTGCCCGATGACGGGAAAGGGATATTGGTGGCGCCTTTGCTTTTTATTACTTTGATTGAAAATGCTTTCAAGCACGGAATCAGTCCGACGGAGAAATCTTTTGTTCATATCGATTTCAAGGTGAAGACCAGCGGAGAGGTGCGTTGCCGGATAGAGAATAGCAATCATCCCAAGAAAGACAATGATCGGAGCGGTTCCGGCATCGGACTGGAGAATTTGAGGAAACGGCTTGAATTGCTGTACCCCGGAAAATATGATTTGAGCACCGCTTTGACGGGAGGAACCTATGTCGCCGAACTGGTATTGAAATAATATTGCAGTATGGAACTGAATTGCCTGATTGTGGATGATGAACCGTTGGCCTTGGATTTGTTGGAGTCTTATGTTCAACGAACTCCTTTCCTGCATTTGAAAGGACGTTGCGGCAGTGCCGTGGACGTGCTTCAGAAACTCAAGGAGGAACGGATAGATTTGATTTTTCTGGATATTCAGATGCCTGAACTGACGGGGTTGGAGTTGTCCAGGATGATAGAACAGCAGGTGCGGATTATTTTTACGACGGCTTTCGAGCAGTATGCCCTGGAAGGTTTTAAAGTCAATGCCTTGGATTATTTGCTGAAACCCATCAGTTATCCGGAGTTCCTCAAAGCCGCCGACAAGGCTTTGCAGTGGTTTGAAATGAAATCCTCCGGCAAGACGGCGGGGAAGCAGGAGGACGACTGTATCTTTGTGAAGTCGGATTACCGGCTTTTGAAGATTGCGTTGCAGAAGATTTGTTACATAGAGGGGTTGAAGGATTATGTGAAAATTTATACGGAGGACTCTCCGCATCCTGTCGTATCTTTGATTAGTATGAAGAGTCTGGAGGAGTCGTTGCCTGCCGATTCGTTTATTCGGGTGCATCGTTCTTTTATCGTCAATCTGGACAAAGTGGCGGTAGTTGAGCGCAACCGGATTGTTTTCGGGAGCACTTACATTCCTGTGTCCGATTCTTACCGGGACAAATTTTTGGAATTCATCAACAGAAAGACGGTGAAATAAACCTTTTTTTTTCGCATAATTGCTTACCTTTGCCTGAAATTTCAAGGTGTATATGTCTCATTTACCTACTTTAATAACAGACTTGGCGCTGATATTGGGGGCTGCCGGTCTGATGACGCTGATTTTTAAGCGATTAAAACAACCGTTAGTATTGGGTTACATCGTTGCCGGTATCATTGCCGGTCCGCATCTTACGTTGACGCCTTCCGTGATTGACACGGCGAACATACAGACGTGGGCGGATATCGGCGTGGTGTTTTTGCTTTTTGCGCTGGGTCTGGAGTTCAGTTTCAAGAAACTGATGAAAGTGGGCGGTACGGCGGTCATTGCCGCTATGACAGTCATATTGGGTATGGTGTTGCTGGGGTATGTCGCGGGCATTGCCATGGGGTGGAAACTGATGGACAGCATATTTCTCGGAGGTATGTTGGCGATGTCTTCCACGTCCATTATTTATTAGGCGTTTGAGGATCTCGGTTTGAGAACCCAGCGTTTTACCGGATTGGTGTTCGGCATCCTGGTCATTGAGGATTTGGTGGCTATCGTGTTGATGGTTATGCTGTCCACGATGGCGGTGAGCAAGAACTTCGAGGGGGCGGAAATGGCGTACAGCATCGGAAAACTGATCTTTTTCCTGTTGCTGTGGTTCGTGACGGGAATTTACATTATCCCTACCTTTTTCCGGCGCACCCGTTTGCTGATGGGCGAAGAGACGTTGTTAATCGTGTCTTTGGGGCTTTGTCTTTCTATGGTCGTTTTTGCCAGTTATGTCGGTTTCTCATCCGCCTTGGGGGCGTTTGTTATGGGTTCCATTTTGGCGGAGACGATTGAGGCGGAAACCATAGAGCATATCGTCAAGCCGGTGAAGGACCTTTTTGCCGCTATCTTTTTCGTGTCGGTGGGTATGATGGTGGATCCGGGTGTCATAGCGGAATATATCTGGCCGGTGATCATCATTACCTTGACGGTCTTGATTGGGCAGTCCACTTTCGGTACGTTTGGCGTGATTTTAGCCGGTCAGCCTTTGAAGACGGCTATGCAGTCGGGATTCTGTCTGACGCAGGTGGGGGAATTTGCTTTCATCATTGCCGGTCTGGGTACGACGATGAATGTGACCAGTGACTTTTTATATCCTATCGTGGTTGCCGTGGCGGTGATTACTACCTTTTTGACACCCTATATGATTCGGGCAGCCGAACCCGCCTATCCTTTCGTTGAAAAGCACATGCCCCGCAAGTGGAAGCGGTTTATGAAACATTATGCGTCCGGTACGCGGGTGGTAAACCAGGAAAGCAATTGGAAGCGGCTGCTGACTGCTTTGTTGCGAATCGTGGTCATTTACTCGGTGGTCATCGTTGCTATCATCATTTTGTCGTTCCATAGTCTGGTGCCGTTGATTCAAATGCACCTACCCGGATTCTGGGGCTCCCTGTTGTGTGCCGTCATTATCCTGTTGTTGCTGTCGCCATTCTTGAGGGCGATTGTGGCAAAGAAAAACCACTCGGCAGAATTCCGGGCGTTGTGGGAGGACGGTTATTTCAGTAGGGCGTATCTGGTTTCTTTGGTGTTGTTCCGCTTTGTGCTTGCCATCGGGTATGTTATGGTGGTGATTATGACGTTGTTCAAGGCTTCGACGGCATTGCTGGTGGGAATAGCCGGTGTCGTGGTGGCGGGTATGTTTTATTCCCGTTACCTGAAGAAGCAGTCGATTCAGATAGAGCGCCATTTTTTACGGAATTTCAGGTTGAGGGAGGTATATGGACGGCACTCCGGACTTCGGGTTCCTCCCCGTTTTGCCGGACATCTGTTGTCCCGTGATTTGCATTTGACGGATTTTATCATTCCCGGGGAATCGTTGTGGGCAGGATGTACGTTGGAGGAATTAGCTTTGGGAACCCGTTACGGTATTATGGTGGTAGCTATTTTCCGGGGACAGAATTGTATGAATATTCCCGGCGGAAAGGAACGGCTTTATCCGCAGGATCGGATTCAAGTAATCGGAAGTGACGAGCAGTTGAAGCAATTTGGCGAGAAATTGCAAGATATGATTTTGCCTCCTTCGGATTCCGACCTGACCCAAAGTGAGGTTTGCCTGAAACAGTTTGAGTTGACACCGGCATCACTGTTCTGCGGAAAAAGCATCCGGGAATCCGGTATTCGGGAAATATACAAATGCGTGGTAGTGGGTCTGGAACGTGGCGAGGCATCTTTGCGCAATCCGGAAGCGAACACCGTTTTCCAGGCTGGCGACTTGGTTTGGGTGGTTGGTGAAGAGAAAAATGTGTATGAGTTGCTGAAATAACTTAGGCGGAAGCGGTGAGTCGGTTGCGGTGAAGGAAGAAAATGGCGATGAGCGTTGCCATCAAGTCGGCAAACGGAATGGCGAACCAGATGCCGGTCAGTCCCCAGCGATGCGAAAAAAGTCCCAAAGCGGGGATTAGAAACAAGAATTGCCGGGAGATGTTCATCGTGATTGCCTTGGGAGCTTGTCGGACAGACTGGAAATAGCTGGTGGCAATGATTTGCACTCCGGTCAGGGGCATGGCGATAAACGTGAGACGCAATCCCTGAATGCTGATGCTGACCAGTTCTTGGTCATCGGTAAAGGCTTTTACCAACCAGGGTGCACCGATTTCTCCGATAAAAAAAATGCAGCAAGCCACAAAACTGCCTGTCCGTATGGCTGTTTTTAGCGTATAATTTACGAAATGGGTATGTCCCGTTGCATAATGATAACTGAGCAACGGCTGCATGCTTTGACAGATGCCCATAAGCAGCATGGCGGTCAGCACGGAATAGCAACTGATGATGCCGTATGCGCCAATGGCATAGTCTCCTCCATAGTTTACCAGGTAACGGTTCATGATGATGTTCACCATTCCGGTGGTGATGTTCATGACAAAAGCCGCCATGCCGATGCCGATGATGCTGATGATGGTAAGGATTTGAGGGGTGAAGCAGTCGAGACTCATTTTTAACGGGTTTTGGGCGGAGGAGAAATGGAGGATGAGCAGTATCGAACTGACGAACATGGACAACACGGTGGCGACGGCGGCACCTTCTATGCCCATGTCAAAGCCGAATATGAATATCGGATCCAGTATGATGTTGGTGACGACTCCCGTCAAGGTGATCAGCATGGATTTCCGGGGAAAGCCAGAAACCCGTATGGCGTTGGAAAATGCGAAATTGAGATTGGTGAGCAGGCTGCCCGGAATCAAGATGCTTAGGTAGTCGCGGGCGTAGGGAATGGTCTGCGGACTGCCCCCGAATGCCGACAGAATCTCATCCAGATAGCCGAACGAAAAAACAATCAATAGGACGGACAGCACCGTGTTCAGAAATGCGGCGTTTCCTAGTATCTTGCAGGCAAGGCGGTGGTTTCCTAAAGAAATTGCCGTGGATATGCGGCTGGCTGCGCCTACTCCGGTCAGCGTACCGATGGTTCCCAACAATGAAACGTAGGGCAATGTCAAGGCTAACCCGCAGATTGCCAACGGTCCGGCACCCTGACCGATGAAAATCCGGTCGATAATGTTGTAAAGTGCCAGTACAACCATGTTGAGCATGGCAGGATAGGCATAGCTTTTCAAGACTTTGCGCACCCCTTGGGTGTCGTTAATATGCTCGGGAAAACAGTTGTTCACACGTTGGATTTAGCATCTGAATCCACAAAAGTAGTAAATTTAAGTTTGGAAAGTTCGTAAAGTTTATAAAGTTTTAGGGGGAGCGAGTGGAATCTTTTTTCGTATTTCACTTTTTATCGTAAATTTGTACGTTGTATGTGTATTTTTAGCACTCTTTGTTTGTGGATTAAAGACAAATGAAATGGAGAACGTACAGGTATTGTTTGCGGAAGACGATGCCTTGACCCGTATGGAGGTCAAGGAGAGAATGGAGGCAAAGGGCTGGCGTGTGATTGAGGCGGAGGACGGCATCAAGGCCTTTGACAGATACGAAAAGTATAAACCCGATTTGGTGATATTGGATGTCGCCATGCCCGGTCGAACGGGGTTGGAGGTGTTGCAACTGATTCGTACCCGTGACCAGGATACGCCGGTGATTATTTACAGTTCGCTGGGTGCGGAAAAAGATTTGCTGGCGGGATTCCGTTGCGGTGCGAAAGTCTATCTGGTGAAGAATTACAGCGTCGCCGTACTGGTGGCGCAGGTGGAAACCCTGTTGAGGAAGAAGGAGGAGGTGGATGTACTCTTCCTGGCAGAAGGGGTGACTTACGCTGTGTCTTCGTCCGTCTTGACGGTGGGAGGGGAATCCGTGCAACTGACCAAGCTGGAAAGCAAGGTCTTCACCGTGTTGTGCAAGAATCCGAACCAATTGATAAAAAGGGACTTGTTGCTAAAAGCCGGTTGGGACAGCGATGAATTCCGTTTTGAATTGCAATTGAACAAAGTGATTCGCCGGTTGCGCACTCTTTTGGCTTCGGCAACTTCCATAGAGATTGTGACGGACAAGGGGAACGGCTATTGGTTTATGTGCAGTAAGTGATTCTTTTCAAAATATTTCCTTGGGAGTGGTGTGCGATTTTGTTGACTTGCATGATTCTTCTGCATGTTGCGAATGCTCATCCGTCATTGCTTCAATAATTCCTTGCCTTTATGGGTAAGGCCGATGACTCATTTCCAATTCTTCCATCATTTCTTTTACGGAAAGTTCCTTGCTTTCAAGTGTTTTTGCCAATGCAAGAACTTGGTCGGTATGTATTATCTCAAGAATGAAGCGTAGGGAGGAAAACGGTCCGAAGACAAGAAAAAACGTTCGTTATTTTTTGAAGACATTTTCTTAAAATAACGATACAAATATACAAAAATTTTTCAACTCTTCTTTTTCGTTCAAAATATTTGCTTCATTTTGTTAAAGTATTGAAAAACAACATTGTTGTTTTCTCTAAAGAGATGTTTGTGCCATGTCAGGCAGGAACTTTATAAACTTTACGAACTTTATAAACTTTCAACTAATAAAAACGAACGTTTTTTTTGGATGTGTATAATAAAAGATGTGAAGTTATTTGCTGTTTAGTAATGTTTTAGTGTCGGTTTAATTGGGTCATGAAAAAATGAATGAGTGTTAGATTTTAACTATAGAGGGGAGTGCGGGAGTGAAAAAGAAAGATAGGTTTAACTGATAAAATATAATGGTATGTTCAAAGAAATGAAAAGAAAGGCAACTGCCTGCTTGCTGTGTTGTATCTCTCTGTTTTGTATATGTGTGGCTTGTTCGGGAGATGACGATTTTGAAATTTATTCCACGTTGTATGGCGTGGTGACAGATTACGTCACCGGTAAACCGGTGGAGGGAGCGACGCTGACACTTTCACCGTCAAGCTATACGCAAAAGAGTGATGCGGTGGGAGCCTATCGTTTTGAAAAGTTGGATGCGCAGCAGTACACGATTACCGTGCAGAAAACGGGTTACCAACCCAACCGCAAAACCGTCACTGCTATCAGTGGCGAAGAAATGGAGATAAATATCCCGCTGACCAAGATTAAAAACGAAGATAATAATTAATCAAACTAAATAACGATGAAATCGATTCTTTATATGCTTTTGGTTGCTTGTGCATTTTGGGGATGCTCCAGCGACAAGGAGGAGACACCGGTAGGCGGTATTGCCGGTAGTGTTTCGGACAAGACGACGGGCGAGCCGGTGGCAACGGCAAACGTAAAACTTAGTACGGGAGAATCTACGGTGACAGGTTCTGACGGAACTTTTTCCTTTATGTCATTAACCCCAGGAACCTATTCGGTCGATATAGTCAAAGAAGGTTATAAGCCCAACAGTACTTCCGTTAGCGTGGGGTCGGGAGAACAGGTAGCTATCCATTTGTTGCTTGAACGTCTTCCGGCAATTGTTACTGCAAATCCTGCAACCTTGGAGTTCGGAGAGAATGTCAGCAATACAACGCTTTCTTTTACGATTCTAAATCCAAGTTATGATGATTTAGACTGGCAAATAGAAACAGATTGCGGTTGGATAACTGTACAGCCCCTCAGTGGTTGTTTGAAATACGGTAAAACCGAGACGATAATTGTCAACATTGATCGAACACAGTTAAGTTCCAATAATCAATCTGGTGGGACAGATTATGAATCCGTTATTGTTGTCAAATCTTCGGACGGGAATGCCGAAATAAAAGTAAATGCTGTAGGAAAATACCATGAAAATCCAGAGTTTAATATACTTGAAGCCACTAAAGTTTTAGCTACGTCAGCTACACTTAATGGAATAGTTTCCTATGCAGGAGCTCCTCAATATTATGAACGGGGATTTGTTTTTCATACTGAGTCGTCACCAACATTGGAAAATAATATAGAACGTTTGAAAGTTCAAGGTACAAGCGATCAAAATTACTCGTATGTGGTGACTAATTTGACCCCTAATACAACTTATTATGCAAGAGCCTACGTCATTACTTCGTATGGAGTATATTATAGTTCTAATGTGATTAGTTTTACTACAAGGAAAATGAATTTGTATGTGACCGTTCAGGATCCAACAGAATTGAATCACGCTAGCGGTTCGGTAGTATTACATGGAACTGTTGTCGGTGATGGTATTGTATGTACGGAGCGAGGTTTTGTATATGGAATATTCAATAATCCGACAATCGGGGAAAATACAAAAGTAGTTGCTCAAGGGAATGGTACAGGTGAATATAGCTGTAGGGTTTTGGATTTACCACTAAAACAAACATATTATGTAAGAGCATATGTTCTGGTCAATGATGATATTGTTTATAGCGATTCAAGTGTGATTTTTTCTACTATGCCAATATTAGCAAAAGTAACAACACAAGAACCGTTGGATGTGGATATTGCCGCCGGAACAGCGACCTTGAGAGGCACCATTGTCAGTGCCGGTTCTCCCGCTTATACCGAGCGTGGATTTGTATACAGTACGATGCGAAATCCGACGATTTACGATAATAAAATTGTGGCGAACGGAGTGGAAGTGGAAACTTCTTTTAGCGTATATACCGATGCTCTACCAAAGGGAAAGGACTATTTTGTTCGGGCATATGCAATAAATGCTGGAGAAACGGCATACGGAGAGGAGGTTGAAATGTCTTTTCCTTGGGTAGAATTGTCTGCCATTGGGATAGCTGTACAAAAAGAGGATATAGGGTACAATACTTGGGGTACAGCAGATAGCAAGTGTAAAAATTCTACATTAGGGGGGTATACCGATTGGAGATTGCCGACTAGGGAAGAATTAATGACACTTTATCTGAATCGTAATACAATAGGAGGATTTAAGACTTCTAGCTCTAAGGGTTATCATTATCACTATTATTGGAGTTCTGAGAGGTCTGGTAACAATAGCTATTATTATATAAAGTTTTCGAATGGACAATCTAATTTAAGCGACTATAGTGAATCTAGATCGGCTCGATGTGTTCGTACAATTGGGATAAATGATTGATGTTTAATATGAATAATCGTAGTATGACTAAAATCAAAAGAAAGATAACGATCTGGTTGTTGTGTTTCTCTTTTGGGGATATGCGTGGCCTGTTCGGGTGATGACGATTGCGGTGGGAGCCTATCGTTTTGAAAAGTTGAATGCACAGCAGTATATGATTACCGTGCAGAAGACGGGTTACCAACCCAACCGCAAAACCGTCACTGCTATCAGTGTCAAAGAAATGGAGATAAATATCCCGCGGACTAAGATTAAAAACGAAGATAATAATTAATCAAACTAAATAACGATGAAACAGATTCTTTATGTGTTTTGGGTTGCTTGTGCATTTTGGGGATGCTCCAGCGACAAGGAGGAGACACCGGTAGGCGGTATTGCCGGTAGTGTTTCGGACAAGACGACAGGCGATCCGGTGGCGACGGTAAGCGTAAAACTTAGTACGGGAGAATCTACGGTGACGGGTTCTGACGGTACTTTTTCTTTTACGTCATTAACTCCTGGAACCTATTCGGTTGATATAACCAAAGAAGGCTATAAGCCCAACAGGACTTCCGTTAGCGTGAAGGCGGGCGAGCAGGCAGCTACCCATTTGTTGATTGAGCGGATTCCAGCTGTCGTGACTACGGATACTACGATTATAAATTTTGGTAGTGATGCCAGTTTAAATACGCTTTCATTCAAAATTGTCAACAGTAGCTATGAGGATTTAGTTTGGGAGGTTGAACACAATTGTTCGTGGATTCAAGAAGTAAAGCCCCAAGGTGGTATCTTGAGAACTGGGAAAACTGAAACAATAAGGATTGATATCGATCGTGATTTATTGGACGCTGGAGATAATAAAACTATTTTAGTCGTGAGGTCTTCCAATGGTAGTTCCCAGGTGATAGCGAAGGCTGTCGCTGAACGCGAACTTCCTGTGTGCCAAATTCTAGAGGCAACAAATATTACAAGTAGTTCGGCGATTCTGAACGGAAAGATACTTAATTCCGGTACGCCAGCCTATACGGAACGTGGTTTTGTATATGGTACAACTCGTAACCCAACAGTAAAGAATACGAAAGTGTTGGTAGAGGGAAGTGGCACAGGGGCTTTTAGTGTGGCAATTTCGGAATTATCACTCAACCAAACTTATTATGTTCGTGCGTACGCCGTAAATAAAGAGGGAGTGAGTTACTCTTCAGAGATAGAAATGTCAATAAAGCCAATTCTCCCAGAAGTTTCCATATTGGATCCTACCAATATAAATATTTTGACAGGTGCAGCGACACTGAACGGACATATAACGAGAGCGGGCGATCCTGCCTATATGGAGCGGGGGTTTGTGTATAGCTCGACGGTCAAATATCCGACGGTTCAGAATACGAAAGTGGTGGTGCCAGGAAGCGGAGAGGAGGCATTTTATGTAAATATTTCTGAGTTGCCTCTTGAGAGTAACATTTATGTGAGAGCATATGTTACTCATTCTACAGGAGTGGTGTACAGTAGTCGAGTTCTTGTTATTTCTACTCAGAGTATTGCTCCGCTAGTTGAAACTCTAAAACCTACGGATGTAGGAAGTCTTAGCAGAACAGTTACTTTATGCGGAAATGTTAGTAGGGCCGGAACTCCCGCTTATAGCGAACGTGGGTTTGTGTTCAGTACAGTGAGAGATCCGACGATAAATGACAATAAAATCGTAGTGGACGGATCGGGAACGGTAACTTCTTTTAATGTATCTACCGATAAACTCTTGCCAGAGGCAAGGCGCTATTATGTTCGTGCGTATGCAAAAAATCGTGGTTGGATTTCGTATGGTGATAACGTTTATGTTGATTTTCCATGGATAGAATTTAGTTCTCTAAAAATTGCAGTACAGACAGAAAGTATTGGTACAGGAAATTGGGAAGAGGTAAATACAATGTGTAAAAATTCTAGGATAGGGGGGTATTCCGATTGGCGCTTGCCGACTAAAGATGAGTTAATGCAAATTCATATACTCCGTGATAAAATAGGAATCTTTGATGATAGGTATTACTATTGGAGTTCTTCTGTTGCCTCTGCTTCTACTTATTATACTATATATTTATCTTCTGGCAGTATAGTCCCTCAAAAAACTAATGATTCTTACCGAGCTCGTTGTGTGCGTACACTGAAATGAAGAAGTAAATGATTGTTTAACTTTAAATAAATAGATTATGAAAACAGTAATGTATGTGTTGGCAGTTTTAATGCTATCATTGGCTTGTAATATGGATGTGCAGGCTCAAAGTAAAAAGGATTCTAAAAATTTTAAAACTCGTACCAAGGAATTGATGAAAGAAGGCTGGAAAGTGGAAGGAACCACTACGCTACAGGCTGCACTTGCCCGTATTGAGAGTCAGCGAGGATCAAAGGAGATTTTAGTCGGTTCCAGCTATGGCAGCAAAAAATTGAACGTAGCTAAAGCGAAAGCTAGGAACAATGCCATTAACGAGTATGCCGAATACGGCAAA
>CAYNXE010000042.1:0-14053 GCA_964400995.1 uncultured Odoribacter sp. | reverse complement strand
TGTTATATCTTTGCTTTTGAATAAAATGTTTCAAATGGTTGCCGGATTCCGGTTTGCCGGGTGATGACCCGGTTGCCGTTGTCTTGAAGGTGGCATTAAAATACGATATATGGAGGACAGATTAGTTGTGGGATTGACCCACGGGGATGTAAACGGCATAGGCTATGAGTTGATTATCAAGTTGATGGCAGAGAACAGGATTTGTGAAGTGTGTACTCCTTTGCTGTTCGGTTCGTCAAAGGTTGCCGCATATCACCGGAAGGCTCTGAATGTGGAGAATTTCAATTTGAACAGCATACAGCAGGTTCAGGAGGCAAATCCCAAGCGTTGCAATATCATTAATTGCGTTGACGATGCCATAAAAGTGGATTTGGGACAGGAGACTTCCGAGTCGGACGAGGCGTCGATGATTGCCTTGAAGGCGGCGTTGGACTGTCTGGACCGACAGGAGATTGACGTGCTGGTGGGTGCTCCGCAGGGAAATCGTTCTTTCCAGCCGGAGAGCGGATGTGCCGCTTTCTTGGCAAACCGTTATGAGGCGCGGAACACGATGCCTTTGTTGGTGGGAGGCAAGATGAAAATGGGTTTTGTTTCCGATTGTCTGTCTTTTAAGGAAGCGGGAGCACAGATTACTTTCAATAATGTATTGGCAAAGATTCGTTTGCTGGATCTGTGCCTGAAAAGGGATTTCGTTGTCCGTAAGCCGCGGATTGCCGTTTTGGGGCTGAATCCGTGCAACCGGGAAAACGGCATGTGGGGAGATGAGGAGAAGAACGTCATTATTCCGGCAATCGAGAAGGCGCGGAGCAACGGCATCATGGCTTTGGGACCCTATGCGCCGGAGACGCTGTTTACCGGTATTGAGTTTGAGAAGTTCGATGTGATTCTTGCCATGTACCACGACCAGGGCATGATACCGTTCAGGGTGATAGAGGGCAATGAGGGGGCTGTTTTGATGACCGGTCTGCCTGTCGTATTTACCACGACTGTCCACGGAATGGCTTATAACATCACCGGACAAGGTGTTGCCGATGATACGGGTTTGCGCAATGCCTTGTATCTGGCTATTGATGTATATAACAACCGGAAGATGAATGCCGACCTTTTGGCGAATCAGCTCCGGCATTACGACATCGCTTCCGGCAACAATGAGAGCGACTTGAATGTGGAACAGATTGCAGGCGTGAAAGAAGAATAAACGTTATCTGCGCTTGTTCAACTTGTCCCATATTTTGGGAATGTAGGTGGCGATGTGTCTTTTCTTCTTGGCTTCGTAGACATCGGCAATCTTAATCAGAATGGCGGTTTCCTCGACGCCACCAAATCCCGGATTGATAGCGGTTCCGAATGTTTTCATGGAGGGCGACAGGCTCATGTATGCGTTGATGAGCGGCGGAATGTTTTCGCCCAGTTCCCGGACATAGCGGGACAAGATTTTATAATCCTCGTCGTAGCTGTCTTTTGAGAATATCTGTCGCATCTTTTCCTGGTCGATGCCGATGTTCAACGGGTCAATCGGATATACGAGATGATCGTTGTCGTGGAAATATTTCTGCATGAAATAGAGAATCATGTTCCTCGCCTGGATGTTGAAGCTGGTGTACATGGTTACTTTGCCGAAAAAGTATTCGATTTCAGGGTGGTCGACGGTCAAGGCTCCCAATCCGTCCCAAAGGTTGTCGAGGGCGAACACCGATTTCCGTCCCATTCGGGTGGACTGGTACAAGGGATGCACGAACGAACGCCCCAGTTCGATCATTTTGGGGAGATACTTTTCTTTGAAAGGCTCTGAAAAATGAAAAAGTTCCGTCGTTGCTAGGTTGGGTTCGCCTGCTGCATTTTTGCCCAACCGGTCGCATAAGATAAAACGATAACCGCCCAGAATCTCTTTTTCTTGCGGATCCCAAACGATTAATTGCTGGTAAGGGGTATCTTCGGCAACATCGAATTCATCGATGTCGATGTCTTTGCCCGTACCGCCGCCTGCGCTGCGAAAAGTCAGTTCCCGGATGCGTCCCACCTCTTTCATCAGATTGGGAGCGGTGTGCGCATCGAAGACGTAAATTTCATTGTTGGCTTTATTGGTTTTGCGTACAAAGCGTTCTTCGGTCAGTTCCGAAATCAGTTTTTCTTTCTCAATAGGGTAAATGACTGGTTGCATGCTTGCCGTTTTTTCTTCTGTAATGGTCGGACGCTTTTTCAATAAATTTTTGCGGTCCCCTTGATTTGGTAGGGCAAATATAACATTTTTCTCCGGGAAATACAGCGTATGGCGGAAAAATCCGGTCAATTTTGGGGTGAGTAAAAGGGATGTGAATACTTTTTCGTAACTTTACCTATTGAAATGAAGTGGTCTTTTATGAAAAAGAAGATGAATATCAGATATAAGCGGGGTTGGTTGTGGGTATTTCTTGCTTTATTGTGCTGGGGATGCCGCAAGTCCGAGCCGATTGTTTCCGATCGGACAATACTGGTTTATCTTGCAGCCGACAACAATCTGGAGAGTTATGCCCGGAAAAATGTCACCGATATGCTCAAGGGAATGGATGAATCTGCCGGAAGATTGGTGGTTTACATGGATTCCCGCAAGGATGTTCCGGTTTTGATGACCATGGAGAAGCGGAGAGGAGAGTGGACGCTGGATACGCTGGAAAGGTACGGGGAGGAGAATGCGGCTTCGCCGGAAGTGTTGAGGCGGGTGGCAAACCGGGTTCGGGAGCTTTATCCGGCTTCCTCTTACGGTTTGATATTGGGTTCCCACGGTACTGGTTGGATTCCGGGAGGCGTTCAGTTTCCCGGACAACGCATGGCGAGGCTGAAAGCGGTGGATGCTCCCTTGACTCGTTCATTCGGGGAGGATGCGAACCGGGGGAACGGGGCGGACCGGAACACTGGCATGGAGGTCGCCGATTTGGTGGAGGCAATACCCGGAGGCTTCCATTTTATCCTGTTCGATGCCTGCTTGATGGCGAACGTTGAGATTGCGTATGCCTTACGACACAAGACGGAATACATCATCGCTTCTCCTGCGGAGATATTGGTGGACGGCTTTCCTTATCAGAAAATCATGCCTTTGCTGTGGGGAGGGGAGCCGGAGTTGAAAAAGGCGTGTCGGGAGTTCAGGGATTATTATGAATATCATTCGTATGGCGGAGCCTGGTGTTCGGGAACCATTTCGCTGATACGGACCGAATTTTTGGATGACCTTGCCTGGCAGGTGAAGACGGTTTTGGACGGAAAGACGGAGGCGGTGGCGGGAATGGTGCCGTCGGCTGTCCGGCGTTATCCTTTGATAGAGTATAATCAAGATGTATTTTTCGATCTGGGGGCGTTTGTCCGAGAACTTGCTTCCGAAAGCGAGTACGGACGGTTTGAAGCGGTGCTTGAACAGGCGGTGTACCGGCTTGCCACTACCCGGTTCAATGGTACGGACTTTCCGACGGACCAGTACAGTGGACTGACCGTGTATATCCCGTTGAGCCGATGGAGTTCCGCCAACGAGAAGTATGCTGATTTGGAATGGTATTGGTATGTATATGGCAAGTAATGGAATGAATCGTCGGATATTGCGGCTTGCCGTACCTTCCATTGTTTCCAACATCACCGTTCCTTTGTTGGGATTGGTGGATGTTTCGATTGTCGGGCATTTGGGAGAGACTGCATATATCGGTGCCATTGCGGTGGGCGGTCTGTTGTTCAATATCTTGTATTGGAATTTCGGTTTTTTGCGCATGGGAACCAGCGGTTTGACTTCCCAGGCGTATGGCAGGAACGACCGGGCGGCGGAGGCGAAAATCCTGGTGCAGGCTGTTAGTGTCGGTTTGTTTTCTGCCCTGGCGATATTGTTGTTGCAGTATCCGGTGGAGCGTCTTGCCTTTTATCTGTTGGAAAGCAGCGGGGAAGTGGAGCGGTATGCGGCGGCTTATTTCCGGGTGTGTATCTGGGGGGCTCCGGCGGTGTTGGCGATGTATGGGCTCAAAGGGTGGTTCATCGGTATGCAGAATTCCCGTTTCCCCATGTATGTCGCCATTGCGGTGAATGTCATCAATATCCTGTGCAGCCTTTGTTTTGTGTTCGGATTGGGCATGAAGGTGGAAGGCGTGGCTTTGGGCACGGTGGTGGCGGAATGGTCGGGGCTTTTGATCGCCGTGTCCCTGTGGTTTCGCCGGTACGGCTATCTCCGTGCTTGGATTGCCTTTCGGGACAGCCTGCAATTGTCTGCCATGCGGCGTTTCTTTGCTGTGAACCGTGATATTTTTTTGAGGACGTTGTGTCTGATTACCGTGACTGCTTTTTTTACTTCTTCCGGAGCCCGGCAGGGCGATGTGATTCTTGCCGTGAATACCCTGCTGATGCAGTTGTTTACGCTTTTTTCCTATATCATGGACGGTTTCGCCTATGCGGCGGAGGCGTTGACCGGACGTTATGTCGGTGCCGGCAATCTCCGGCTGTTGAAACGGGCGGTGCGAAATCTCTTTGGCTGGGGGATGCTGTCGGCTTTGCTGTTCACCTTGCTGTTCGGAGCCGGCGGAAAAAGTTTTCTCGGCTTGCTGACGGACGATGCCGGGGTGGTTGAGGTGGCTGGGGATTATTTTTATTGGGTGTTGGCTGTTCCTTTGGTGGGATTCGGCGCTTTTTTGTGGGACGGCATTTTAATCGGTGCGACTGCCACCCGGCAGATGCTTTTTGCCATTGTCGTGGCTACCGGGGCGTTTTTTGCCATTTATTACATCGGGGACGGTGCAACGAACAATCATGTCCTGTGGGTGGCATTTTTGACCTATCTGCTTTTGAGGGGAGTCATGATGACCGTGTGGGGAAGACAGGTATTCTCGGAGACTTATCTGCGTAAGGTTGTTTAGACGTGACGGCAAAAAAATGCCCGAAGTCCGGGAATGCCGGGGCTTCGGGCGTGAATGTCCTGTCTTTGTTTTTATTTGGAAACAAAGTGGAAGTGGCTTCCGAAACGTTCGAAAGCGGCTTTGTCCAATTCTTCCTGATGATCGGGGTGTGCAATGGAAATCAATGCTTTTGCCCGGTCTTGCATGGTTTTTCCGTACAAATCCACGGCACCGAATTCGGTCACTACGTAGTGTACGTCAAAACGGGTGGTTACGACACCGGCTCCGTTCAACAGGGTCGGACTGATTTTGCTCATGCCTTTGGCCGTTACGGACGGCATGGCGATAATCGGTTTTCCGCCTTCGCTGGCTGCTGCACCCCGGATGAAATCCAACTGTCCTCCGCATCCGCTGTAAAATTTACAGCCTAGGGAGTCGGCGTTCACCTGCCCGGTCAAGTCAATGGAGAGGGCAGAGTTGATGGCTGTCATTTTGGGTTGCTGGGCAATCAGGAACGGGTCGTTGGTATAGCCCACGTCCATCATGGCTACTGCCGGGTTGTCGTCGATGAAGTCGTAGACTTCCTTGGAACCCATCAGGAACGTGGAAACGATTTTGCCCTTGTCGTATTTTTTGTTCAAGTTGTTGATGACTCCTTTATAATACAAGGGGAGAACGCCGTCGGCGAACATTTCGGTGTGGATACCGAGGTTCTTGTGATTGCCGAGTTGTGACAGCACGGCATTCGGAATGGCTCCGATACCCATTTGCAAGCAAGCTCCGTCTTCGATGAGGGCGGCGCAATTCTTACCGATTTGGATGTCCTGTTCGGAGGGCTGTGCCGGTTTGGCTTCAATCAGCGGGGTGTTGTCCTCGCAGAAGATGTCGATGTCCGACAATTTGATGATAGCGTCACCGAATGCCCGGGGAACGTTGGGGTTGATAACGGCGATGACCGTTTTGGCGTTCTGTACGGCTGCCAGTGTCGCATCCACGGAAGTACCCATGGAAACGTAGCCGTGTTTGTCCGGAGGACATACCTGTATCATGGCAACATCGACAGGGGTGATACCCATGCGGATGAGTTTCTGGGTTTCGCTCAGGTGTACCGGGATGTAGTCCGCCCAGCCTTCCTGGGTCGGTTTGCGCACGTTGTGTCCTACGAAGAATGATTCCAACTGGAATATGCCTTCAAATTCCTGCTCTGCATAAGGTGCGCTTCCTTCTGTGTGGAGGTGTTGCAGTTTGATGTTTTTCAATTCACCGGCACGTCCGCGTGCGCAGAGTGCCTGAATCAGTCCTTGCGGAGCGCAGGCTACACTGTGAAGGTGAATCCGGTCGCCCGATTTCACTACTTTTACAGCCTCTTCAAATGATACTGTTTTTATTCCTTGATACATGATGTTTATTATTTAGATTAAAATCTTTACCAAACAGACACTGCGAAGGTAGCGAATAAAAGTAAAAAGTAAAAGGGCTTTGGCGGTGAAATTGCGTTGTGGATGTATTTTCCGCTTTCCGGTCATCGTTTCATGGCCCGATCCATGTCTTTTTTGGCATCTTTCAGTTTTAACGACTCCCTTTTGTCGTATTCCTTTTTACCTTTGGCAAGGGCGATGCGCATTTTGGCGAAGCCTTTCTCGTTCAGAAATACCTTGTAAGCGATAATCGTCAGACCGGATTCTTTCACTTTGCGTTCCAGTTTTACCAGTTCCTTGCGGGTCAACAGCAGTTTCCGCTCTCTTTTTTCTTCGTGGTTGTAGTAGGTGCCGAGTTTGTATTCGGATATGTTCATTCCTTTTATCCACAATTCTCCCCGGTGGAAATAGCAGTAGGAATCCACCAGACTGGCTTTGCCTGCCCGAATGGATTTGATTTCCGTGCCGGTCAATACGATACCTGCCGTATATTCTTCCAAAAATTCGTAGTCGAAAGAGGCGCGTCTGTTGCGGATGTTTATTTCGTTTGGCATAGGATGAGGCTTAAACATGGATTGCCGGAATCCGGAATACAATTCTCAATATGAGTGTGATGATGACCGGAAGGCATACAATGGATAGGGAGGTGATAATCAGTATGTTTGTTTTATGATTTGTCTGGAGTTGTAATTGTCCGATTCCCGCGTAGAGGGTTCGGAGAAAAATAAAGCTGAGCAGGGTGAACATCTGTCCGATAAAGATGTTGCCCAATGCTTCGCCGATGCAGTGGAATATGATGTACACCGTGTAGCTGTACACGGTCAGGTTAAGCGCGTCGCTGTCCGAATAATTCAGTTTGTTGCAAAGGTATTCCCGGACAAGCAGGTAGGTCGCCCAGCCTCCGCCCATTGCTGCTGCGAAATGGATGACTCCCAACCCGAAGGATTGCAAGGGGGTATAATGAATCAGCTGCAATAGAAATACGATGACCGACAGGAAGACTGTAACGGGAAGCAGGTAGTTGCGGAATACGCTGTTCACCGTGGCATTTTCTTCCCACACTTTGCTCCATGCCATTGCCGGCTGGAGCAGCATTTGTTTGGTCCGGAGGAATATGTGTTTGTAATTCGTTTTCATACGCGCACAAAATTATTGTTTTTTTCTGATTCAGACAAGGAGGAGGTGTTTTCTGAATGTCTGGATGTCTCATCATTCTGTGTCGTACCTGAAAACGCAATAGGGGGTACATTTCAACTTTTCAACTTTTCCAAAGGTTGCTTGCATGGCAATGAATATGGCTTATGGTGTTGAAATGCTCCGGACGCTTCAGTGTGAGGCGCCCAGAAAGATGCCCAGGATGTAGGGGATGAGCCAGAAAGCCCAGACGAGTATGCTGAACCGGCTGAAATGCTGTTTGGCTTTTTCGGAGCCTTTCCAATAGGTCCCGACAGCCCAGACGGCATGCAATGCCATGAGGATGATGGCTGCCAGGCCGGTGGCTGCATGCCAGAAGTCGCTTTGTCCGGAGTCCTGGACCATGGTGGACATGATTCCCGTGCCGATGGTGTCGGCAGCCAGTCCCAAAAGGAAAAAGACGAGGTGCCAGCCTTTGAGCTTGTGTTGTATCCGTTCCGCCCAGGTGCCGATGCTGTAAAAGACCAATGCCAAGGTGATGATGACAATGGCGGTTCCTAAGAATGGGGGTGTTTGCATAGTTGTTTTTTATAAAGGTTATTTTCTATTCGGGAAAATCAGCACGGCGATGAAGCCGAAGATGCCAAAGGCGCCTGTTATGGCGAGATCCAGCCAGTTGAACGGGTCGCCCAGGTTTCGGTGATGCCGGATTTTTATGCCTGCCAGCGCGAACGTCAGAAGCAAGTTCAGCCAGATGAACCGACCGGGCGGATTGAACAGGGGGATGAGGTGCGCATAGCCCGGCGTAATCATGATTTTCAGCGGAAACAGGTATTGTTCGATTTGTGCCACCGGACTTTTGGCGTAACTGTCGTTTTCCATGGCATGGTAGTCCTCCAGGTCGTAGTCGGCATTCAGAACATACAGGCGGATGCTGTCGTTGTCCGTGTTTTTATAGCTTTTGTAGAAACAGTTGGCAGAATATACGAATCTGCCGTTGCCCGGCTGGATAGGCAGTTGCTTGATGCTGTAATCCGTCCGGAGGATATGCAGTTGTTGCCGGTCATCGTAAATGTAGGCGTAAAGGTCGCCGGGAACCATACACTTCATGGAGCTGACGGTGATGTCCTTTTCTATGTGGCGGCAATACGGCTGGCCTTTTACCATTTTGAGGTGGAATAGTTCGCCCTGTTTGTCGATGATGAAATAGCCGTCGTCCCGAGCTTTCAGGGTTGAGGGAATGCCGTAGATGTCCCGTGCGGGAGCCTGAAAACCGGCGGCTTTCAAGGCTTCATTGAAAAGCCGGCTTTTTTCCGGAAGGAGTTGATTGGTTTCCGGGTTTAAGAACTCAATGCCGTGGCGATTGATACGGAACAGGTCGTCCGGCAGTTCCGGTCTGACTTTCCCCGATTCCGATTCAAACAGGGGATTCAATTGGAAATTGAAGGAACTGACCGGCATCAGCATGCCCCGTTTGGTGGTTTTGACTAGTTGCTGGTCGAATTTAACGCCGTTGACGGAATCGGGCAGTTCGCCCAACAGGGCAAGTTTCCGGGTGTACAGAAACGGAAGCTGCCGGTTATATTCCCGTTCCGTGTATCGTTTTCCCGTCTGGTCGTAATAGACCGTATGGGTTTCGTGGGTCAGGGTGTCGCTGAACTCTTCGCTGATCATGAAATTTTTGCTGATTTCACTGTAATAAATCAGTTTTTTCACGGGGCGTTCTTCAAAATTCTTCCGATAGAGATCGGGCAAGGTCATGGCCAGTACCGTTACTCCCAACAGTACCAGAAACAGGCGGATTATTTTGGCGGCTGATGTCATAGTTGTCCTTTGTTAAATCGATATGAAGTATAGACCGGAGCGATGCTGGACAGGCAGGTCACGAGACAGAGCACCGGCAGCAGGCTGACCGCATTTCCGATAGACAGGTGCATAAAAAAGAGCCCCAGCACCTTGTAGCTGACCAGAAGGTAAAGGAAACGGAATTTCCATACCGGCTCCAGGGCTATCATGGCAATCAGGAAATAGGCGCAAAAACCTCCCAGCATCCAGGGGAGCATGGTTTGAAGCACCGGCAGGGTGATTTCCGACGGCAGATAAATGGAGATGAGTCCGGTAAAAATCAATAGGCCCGGAATCATGCACAATGCCAGCAACACGAATCCATAGACGACCATGGTATAGATAATCCGCAGGTTGTGGAGGGGCAGGTGCAGGGCAAGTTTGATGCGCTTGTCCGTGATTTCTGGTGCGAATTGCGAAATCCCGACGAGCAGGGCGATTCCCAGGGGAATGTACCGGTATATGGAAAAAAACTGCGTCTTGTAGGTCATCAGTGCGGACAGGTAGGTGACCCCGCCGGCTGAAAGGAAACTGCTCCGGAGCGATATGAAGATGTAAACCAGTACTCCTAAGTTCAGCAGCAGGGCAATGGAGGCGAACCACCGGGTTTTCACCCATTCTTTGTATATCAGATGTTTCAGTATAGTCATAGGTCAGCAGATTTGGGTTTTAGTATTTCTTTCCGGCCTTTTTGGCGGAAAGGCGAATATGCCGATGAAACCGTATATGCCGAAAATGGCAACGAGCAACAGGTCCGTGACGGTAAATGGGTCGGAGAGCCGGTAGCCGTTTCTTCGTTTATAGTACAAGGCGACGGCGGTCAGTATCAGATTGAACCAGACGAAACGTTTTACCGGCGACCAGTCGGCATAAAATCCGTCCCAGGCGGTTTGTCCGATGCGCAGGGGCAGCAACAGGTCCTTGATTACTCCGGCGGTGCTTTGCGGTCGGGGCGGATAGTACAACGAACAACTGTCCAATAGCCGGAAATCCCGGTCGAAAACAAAGGTCGTTTGCTGATTTCTGCCCGGCAGGGTGAATATCCGGTAAAAGAGATTGCCGTTCAGCATGCCGGATTTTCCCAGGGAATTGGGAAGCGCCAGACGGGTGTAGTTCAAGTCCGGATGCTGGATATAGGTGTCTCCGTCTTCCGTGATGAAAATGGCGCGGATGTCCGGGGATTTTCCGAAATTGACGTTTCGGATGTTCTTGTTGTCCGGTTTCTCCAGTTTCTGCACGACGGGAACGGAGAGTTCCATGGACAGGCGATAGAGGTCGTTTTTGCTGTCCGTGATGTAATATCCGATGGCTTCCGAGATGCTTTTGTCCGGAGAGGTCCACATCCGGAGTGCCGGAAAGCGGAAATCCAGTTTGGTCAGTTCGGCGGTGAACAACCGGCTTTTTTCTTCATCGATTCGATTGGTTTCGCATACGATGAACTGGATGCCTTCCGGTGTTATCCGGAACAGGTCGCGGGGTTCCAGGGAACGGGAAGTGTAGCTTTTCCGGTCGCGTAACTCGCAAAGTCCGTAGTACAATCCGGGCTGGGCGGAATAGTATTGCGAGAACGCCTCCGAGGAAACCAGTTCCGGGGTGACCGCCGTACCGCAGATGGTATCGGGGAATCTTCCCTCGTAAGCCAGTTGGGATACGTTGTCGAGCAGAAGCAGTTGGTCCACCGAATCCCGGGTGTAGCTTTTCCCGTGGCGGTCGTAGTAAACGGTTTGCCCCGACGAATTGCTTTTGTCCGTGGGATAGACATATTCGGAGATAATGAAGTCCTTGAGGATTTCACTGTAACGGATATCCTTGTGTCCTCTTCCGCCTCCGGAGGAAAAGGTGGTGTTATATAGCCGGGGAAGTACGCTTGCAGCGGCTGTTACGGCAAATAAAACGGCGATGATTCTGATGATTTTGATGAGCATGATTATCTTTCTCCTTTATAAAAACGTTGTGAAGCATAAAGCACTCCTCCCGAGGATGCCACCAGCATCAGCACCATGACGGGGATGGACGCCCCGAATGCACCGTGCGGATGATCGCCTACCAGGAAAAATTGCAGGATGTACCAGGCGATGACCGAGTAAACGACTTTGCGCCATTTCCCCGGTTCCATGGCAATCATGGCGATGAAATTGTAAACGATGTAACTGCTCAACAGCCAGGGGGTCAGGGAAATCATGACCGGTCGGGTGATTTCTGCCGGAAACAGGCGGACATTGTAGTAGAGGAATAGCCCTGTGTACAAGAGGTTTCCCAGGGTCAGCAGCGCCAGTCCGAAACCCGCCATGCCTGCAATCAGCGCATGGTTGCCTACCGGCAGGTGCAGGGTCAGGCGGATGCGTTTCTGCGTGATTTCGGGGACATACTGGGAAATGCCGACGGCAATGGCGGTCAGCAGGGGAATGTACCGGAACGAAGCGTAGTAGATTACGGGCGGTTCGTCGTACAGGATGCGCAGCAGTATTGTTTTCGCCCCCAGCATGGTGATTTTGTTTTCCACTGCGGTGAATATATACAGAATGGCGGCGATGCCCAGCAGCAGCATGCCCAGGAATGCCCAGCGGGTTTTAATCCATTCTTTGTAGAACAAGTGTAAAAGGATTCTTTTCATGACAGCGCATTCGGTTAATATTTGCCGGTCAGTCCGATAAAGGCATCTTCCAGGGTCATGGGCTCTTCCTTGAAGTTCCGGTAGGCGATGCCCTGGCTTTCCAGTAATTGTTTGACTTCGGCTTCGTTCCCGTAAGTGTAAAATTCGTAGTGGTTGCGCAGGTGCTCCACGTTGACCGCCAGCGGGTGGTTCTTCAGGTCCACGTCATCCCGGTCCAGTTCAAAGGTAAATTCCTTGAATCGGGAGGTGAAATCCTGGACGGGACTCTGCACCAGTACGCGATTGTAGTCCATAATCAGAATGTCGTCAATCAGGCGTTCCATGTCCTGGATGATGTGGGAGGTCAAGAACACCGTTTTTCCTTCGGCTTTGGCGTATTCGCGCATATAGTCGATGAAGAGCCGGCGATAGCCCGGGTCGAGTCCCAGAGAGAAGTCGTCCAAGATCAGCAAGTCCGGGTCCTGAGCCAGAATCAGTCCCAGTGCCACCTGTGCCCGCTGACCGCAGGACATGGTGGAGATTTTCTGGTGGGGCGTGATTTTCAATTTATCGATGAGGTTGAAATAGGCGTCCCGTTTCCAGTTGGGATAAAATCCGGAATAGAATTTTTCGATTTGGTGCACGTTCATGAAAGCGTATTGGACGTGACCTTCAATCAGGTAGCCGATGCGCCGTTTGGTTGCCGGGGAGAGATGCTGTGTGTTTTCCCCGTAAATCAGACATTGTCCGGAACGGGGTTCCAGAAAGCCGTTCAGGATGTTGATGGTCGTGCTTTTTCCGGCACCGTTCTTTCCCAGCAAGCCCAATATCCTGCCCTCGGCAACGTTGATGTTCAGATTTTCATATACCAGTTTCTTCCCGTAGTAGTGGGTGAGGTTGATACATTGTATGACGTAATTTGGTTCCATAAACAATAGATATGATTAGCATTTGATAAAATCTTTTCCTATTCCCGGGATGGCATCGGGATATTCTTTTACGGTCTCGCCGGTGACGGTGTCGTACACGAGAATCGTGGTCGTGTTTTTCTGTTTGTTGTACAGGTAGACCACGGTATAGCCGTCCGCGTCTTTCAAGCCCGTACCGCCAATTTGCGGGAAAATGCCCGTGATTTCATATTCTGCCGGGAAACTTTTGAATGGTACGGGTTCCGGATTGAAAGAGACAATATTCAGGTAGTCGAATTTGTAGATGTCGTGCCGGGTGACGTAAAAGCCATAGCGTTGCGAGAATGCCCCAAACCAGTCAATGGCTTCTTCTGCAACTTGTTGTGGCAGGGGGATGGTTTTACTCCAGACGGGAACCTTGAATGTGCGTTGTTCGTTGTCGACATAAAATTCGTAAAGGTTGTAGCTATCGTTTACTTTGCCGATGAGGTATATATTATATGGGGTATTGGAAGACTTATTGGTGCTTTCGGTAAACATTCCGCAGATGCTGTCCAGTCGGAAAGGTGTTCCGTCTTTTGCCAGGATTTGTTCTTCCGCTAGGTCGTATGCGTGAAAACAGGAAAGGGAATTGTCCTTGTAGCGGATGATGTTGGCTTTTTTGTACCTCATGAATTGTTTGGATGCCAGGATTTGAGCGACGTTTTCGCTTTTCAGGTAGGTCTGATCGTCAAAAATCAGCAGTCTTTTTTCCGTTCCATTGAAAGCATATAGTTTGTCGTTCATCACGAGGAAACGAGTGCCTCCTTCGCAGTAGCGACAAGAATGGACATTCAGAATCGTTTCCGAACCGAGGTAGACACGTCCTCGAATAGGAGACACGATTTCTCCGATGGGCAGGTTGAAATCGGCTTCCTCGTTGTCTTTCAGCAGACTGATGGTGCAGCCGTACTCTGGAGCTTGGTCGGTGAATATCACCAGTTCCGATTTGGAAGCCATGGCTCCGCAGAATCTTCCACTGATGGGGTTCTCTTCTCCGTTGACCATGGCGTTTATGCCGGTGGTCAGGCGGGTAAATGCCTCCGGTTTACCTTGCAGGGATATCCAGTCCACCCCGTTTTCCGTTTCATAGACGGAGATGTAGGTCGGGGTTAGGCTGGAGTTGACTTCAATGTAGAACGTTTGCCGGAATTCCAGTCCGTTCTCCGTGTTCCGCACGATGAGGACGCCTGGGATTGTTTTTTGGTCTTCGTAGTGTTTAGGGCGGGTAATTAGCCAATTCAGGTTTTGTTCTCTTCCTACTGTATCCCTGCC
>CAYNXE010000041.1:0-14204 GCA_964400995.1 uncultured Odoribacter sp. | reverse complement strand
CGGCAAATCCACCGATTCCGCCAGGATATAATACATCTCGGACAACCGAATCAAAGGAATCTTCTCATAATACAGTATATTTTCACCCAAGTATTTCCGGCACATCCTGCCGTTCGTTCCGTGAATGAAACCGTAAGCGTTCCGATAACGGATATCATTCAGTCCGATACCGCTGGCAGCTTCAAATACCGTTTCCGCATTCTCGCTCGAAATATACAATTCGTTACTGTACGTCGTCAGGTTCGCCCAGTCGCTCCGCAACTTCTCCTTCATATCGTGCATGCCCAAGGCAAAAAGCGTCTCCTCAAACATCGCCACATCCTGACTGTTGTTCGCCACCAGTTCCAAACCGCATCCATCGATGACTTCCTGCGCCTTGGCAGCCGCATTTTCCTTGTCGTTTATCCACAGGTACACCCGTGCCATCAATCCTTTCACGGCAAACAGGTTCATCCGGTGCTTCCGGTTGTTTGCCAGGTCATCTCCTGCCAACAACTCTTCTGCCGCTTTCAAATCATCCAGAATATGAACGGCAATCTCGCTGGCGGGCAACAAATCTTTCCGGTCGGCATTCAGTTCCGTGCGCCAGGGCAGACACTTCATATCCGGCTCCTCGGTGTAAACCGGTCCGTACAAACGCAACAAATCAAAATAATGGAACGCCCGCAATCCCAACGCCTCTCCTTTCATCTGCTCCCACAAACCTTCCGTCAATATGACCTCCCTGCCGCCATTTTCCAAATGACTCAACAGGCTGTTCACATTGGCTATCGTCCTGAACTGTTCCAGCCACACGGAATTCACATTTCCCTTGGCATCAGCATTGTTCTTATAATCGTAACGCTCGGCGCGACTGGCATCCGTAGGTATGTTGGCAGGAGCGTAATTGTCGTAACGCTGCACCAACTGCTCTATAAAACCGTAAGAAAGCGCCTTCCCGTAATTTTCCGTCAACGTCATACGGGCATACACGCCAATCAATGCGCTCTTGAAACCGTTTTCCGAGGTGAACAATTTATCCGATTCCACCTCCTCTTTGGGAGAAACGTTCACCCACTCCGAACAAGCGGAGAGCAACACGGCAAACGCCATTCCTATCATTATTATCGTTTTTTTCATCATAACCTCCCTTCTGATTAATTAAACAACACGGACAAGGAAAGATTGAAACTCCGGGCAAACGGATAATCCAATCCACGTTCCTGCTTTACCGTAGAGATTCGACCGATGTCCTGCATGGAAGCATTCAGCGACAGGCTCGCCACCTTGCAAGCCTCCAGGAACTTGAAGTTCTTCGGATCCATACGATAACCGACACCTATCGAAGAGAATACAAATTCATTGTAGCGCTGCAAGAAGCGGGTACTGGTCGGCGTGTACTGATTATTGATACTGATTTTCTTGTACTTCGCATACCGGTTGGTCGGACTCCAGCGGTCGGCACCATTGGCACGCTTGTCCACATTCTGGGCGATATTCGAATTCTCGATCTTGTCCAGCAGCGTCTGGTTGAAACGCTGGGCACCCCATTGGAAAGAGAAACCAAGGTTCACGGTCAAGTTCTTCCACATGAACGAAGAAGGAATGGTTCCCCGCACTTTGGGTTCCGTGTCGCCCACCGGAATCTTGTCGGCGGCATCCCACTCAAACGTCTTTTCGCCGTTCAGCTTTCGGAACATCTCTTCACCCGTAGCCGGGTCGATACCCAACGAAGGCACCAACTTGATTGTCGTCGTGGACTCGCCTTCCTCGTAAACCGGCAAAATCTTGTCCCTATTGGACAGGTTCTCCTGGTTCATCTCCTTCAACTCGTTGGACAACTTCTTGATCACGTTCCGGTTGTGGGTAAAGTTCACACCCAACGACCACTGAATCTGCCGTTTGTAATCACTAATCAGCAAACCGTTCAACGTGACATCGATACCCTCGTTCAACACGGCACCGATATTTCTCGTCAACGTGGAAAAACCGGCTGAAGGCTGAATGTTCGTCTCCAACAGCATCTGATCTGTATAATTGTGGTAGTAAGAAGCGGAGAGATTCAACCGGCTATTCCACAAGCCCAATTCCAACGCCACCGACTTCGCCTTGGTCTTCGACCACTTCAATTCGGGATTCCCGATAGCCATCAATTGCGCTCCCAGCACATCGGCTCCCGGATAAGGAAACATCAAGTCGGCAAACGAATAAGTCTCTTTCGCCTGATAAGGAGAATAGCTCTGCGAACCGGTGATACCCATGTTCGCCGTCAAAGTCAGGTTGGAAACGATGGTTCCGGCAAACCATTTCTCCCGGAACATGTTCCAGCGCACACCCGCCGACCAGAAAGGAGCCATTTTCGTATCCGAACCGAATTGGGAAGAAACATCGCCATGAACATTGAAATCCACGGAATAGCGTTGGTCATACATATAGTTCAAACTACCCAGCACGCCCACCGACCGGTTGGTCGCCTCGCTACCGTTCACATCGCGGTCCATTTCAAAAGCAAACAGGAAATCGGTCATGTTGTCGTCCGGAAAACCCTTGGCGGACAGATTGACCCCGTTGCTTTTCGAAGCCTCCACGTTCCAGCGTGCCATGACAAACAAACCGTGCTTGTCTTTCACCAGATTGTAATTCAACGAAGCGTTCGCATTCCAGCTCAACGACTCCCCGAGGCTCTTGGAATAAGAACCGCGCTTGGTGATATCCTGCTCTATCTCGGGCGCAAAATCCGTGTGATGCGATGACTTGAACTGCTCCGACCGGGCATGTCCCTTGGTGAACGACACCTGACCGTTGACCCGCAGGTTGTCCATAATTGCATATTCCAGCGATAAATTGTCCACGATGCTGAAATTATTGGACTTATCCTTGGACGGGAATTGCGTGTTGTACAACGGATTGGTTACCGTCACCTGGTTGCTTCCGGCAGCCATGGGCTTGATTTCAATCACATCCTGATAACGCCCGTTCTCATCCGTCAGCCGATAATAGGGATTCAATCGCGTGTAGGTCGAAAACGAACCGTAGGGCGAATTGTTCGCATCCGTGTTCGTCATGCTCAACGAATTGCTGATGTTCCATTTCTTGCGACGATAGGACAACAGCAAGGTCAATCCCGTATTGGCACGGTCAGAACCTTTCATCACACCGAATTCATTTCCATAATTCAGCGACAGAGAATAGCGGATAGCCTCGTCACCTCCTTCTATGCCCAGCGTATGGCGGTGCGTAACCGCGGTACGCAAAGGCTGTGACAACCAGTAGGTATTGACGCCCCGCAGGACTTCCTCTTTATACCGGTTGTAATAGTTCAACAGGTTGGTCGTGGTAAACAACCCCGCCTTACGTTCATATTCCAGCTTTTCGGCGGCATTCATCAGATTATAGTCCGAAAGGTCGGGAACAGAAATACCGACATTGCCGCTATAATTCAAGGTCAAAGCTCCCGGTTTCGGTTTCTTGGTCTCGAACACGATGACTCCGTTGGAAGCCTTTGAACCATACATCGCCGTACCGGCGGCATCCTTCAATATCGTAATGGATTCCACCCGCTCCGGGTCCAAATCGACAATCCGCTGCAAGGAAGTTTCAAAGCCGTCCAAAATGAACAACGGCATATTGGGACGGTTGGAATAATCGCCCATCATCATCTGGAAACTGGTCGGATCGCTTGCCCCCAGCTGCACGTCTCCACGCAACCGGAATTCCGGCAATTTGTTCGGGTCGGAACCGTATTGGTTGTTCTCCACGATATGGAAACTCGGGTCGAAAATGGACAACGCCTGCAACAGATTGTTCGGATTGAGGCGTTTCAGTTCCTCGCCCTTGACCGTCACATAACGTCCCGTAAATCCGGAAGCCTTTCTCGGTGCCATACCGGTCACCACCACACCTTCCAGCTCGGCAACCATCGGCGTCATTTTCACCTTGATATTTTCCAGGTTGCCGGTAGAAGGCAGTTTCACCTCTTCCGTCTCGTAGCCGATATAACTGACAACCAACGCCGTCGCGCTGCTTTCCATCAATTCGATGTGGAACTTACCATCCACATCCGTCACGACACCCACACCGCGCTGTTCTTTCAAAACAATGCTCGCGCCAATCAAAGGCTCCCCGTTCTGGGCATCGACCACCGTACCGTTCACTTTCTGTACGCCGACAGACGGCACTTGCGCCTTCTGCCTCAGCACAATCGTGTGGTTCAGCTGATATTCCACGTCCACGGAATAATTCGCCAGCACCTGCCCCACGACATCACGCAGCTCCTGCTCCGTAATATCCAGAGAGGTTCTTTTTGAAAAATCAAAAGCCGAATGATTGTAAAAGAAACGGACATCCGCCACTTTACCGATTTTGTTCAATATCTCCTCCACCGTTTCGTTGGCTGCCTGCAATGAAATCTTCTTTTTCTGGTATTCATCCTCTCCGGCAGCCCTCGCTCCTCCGGAAAAAACCAGCATAAACAAGGCAAACACAAGGAAGCGGAAACCCGCCACACCTCGCAATAGTCTTTTTTTCTGCATAATTGTAAATATTTAAGTTAGTAGACACATTTTCAACTCGCACACAGACTTATTTCTGCATTTCTGTCAATTCTTTCTTATAGCTTTTGTTCTTGTTGTATTTCTTGAAATAATCTTTGCTGAGCTTGGCAATCAGGTCGAAATCATCCTGCTGACCGGTCAGCGCATTGTAAAACAGGACATACAACGCCACGTCACGGACATCTCCGTCATAGAATTTCACCAGTCCGTCGTAAGATTTCTGCAAATCCCGCACATACCGCCACGTCTGTCCGTTACGCCTTGCCTCCTGCTTGTCGGCATACTCCTTGTATTCAAGCAACCACCCCGCATAAGAAAAACTTTTCAAGGCAGCCTTGGAATTTTTCACCTGATACCCGTCCAGCACGTTCCAATACCCCTCGGGCAAACAGTCGTCGATATTCTTTTTGTCCACATCCGCCACGACGTAGGGATATTTCATCAGATTGGAAAGGTACATGCCCTCCAGTTCGGCATAAACATACTCGTAGGCGAAAGGGTCCACCTGCGCCCGTACCGCTTCCAGCAACTCCTGCTCTTTCTTCCAGTTCGCCTGTGTCGCGGCATAATATTCCTCTACCGGAACACGGGTCACCACGGCGGCAAGCGGATTGGTCTTGTAACGCCCCGCCACCCGGTGGTTGCGTCCGTCCCGAATCGCCTCGTTCAAAGCCACGGCGGAAGGCGTTCCCCGGAATTCCGCCGTCCGGTAGTTCTTGCCGGTATAATGAATGTCGGCATGAATCTCGTCCCCCGGACAAACCATCAGCCACATCCACATATTGACCTTCACCAACGCCGGTTCTTTCAATTCCACTTCAAACTCCATACGATTACCGGCAACATAAGGGAACTGCATATTGTTGTCCGGATTGTCGATAAATTCAAAATCGATGACCTGACCGGTATAACCGTCGGCAACGGCACTGATTTTTGTTTTTTTCTGCGCCTGCGCACCCAGGACAAGCAAACAGACGCACAAGCCTGCAAATAGTCTTTTCATAACACCTTACTTTTTCTTTTTCAACAAAGACTTGACGGTATCGACCAACTGCTGACCGCGCAGATTGATCGCTTCCACTTTTCCCTCCGGATTCACCAGTACGGTGTAGGGCACGGCACTCAGATTATACTTCCGTGCCACCGGACTCTGCCACTCAAGAAAATCGCACGCCTGCGGCCAGGTCATTCCCAGGTCCTTCACGGCCTTTTTCCAGTCGGTCTCCTTCCGGTCAAGCGAAATACCGATGATTTCAAAGTTTTTCCCCTTACACTCCTTGTAGAGCTTCACCACATTAGGCATTTCACGCCGACACGGTCCGCACCAAGATGCCCAGAAGTCAATCAACACATATTTTCCGGCATAATCCTTCAATTCAATTTCCTTACCGTCTATACCGCGAATGTGAAAAGCCGGAGCCTCGATGCCCACCTTGAATTCCTTGTTGGCAATCAATTCGTCCAACTCCTTGGTATAAGGATGCTCGTTCAGAGAGGCATCCAATTGTCCGCGAAGAGCCTTCAATTCGTCCAACGACAACTCGTTCGTCATCTCGAACAGCATGATAAAAGGCGCAAAAGCCTGGTCGTTGTAGAATTTCACCATATCCCTCTCCATGTTCAGCTTTTTGGAGTTCTGTTCATTCGTGCGATGACGGAACAAACTGTCCTCCACTTCGGCGGAACCGCGTCCGAAACGCTTGTAATGGATGTCCGAAGCCACCAGCATGCTGTCAATCCAATGCTTCACTTTCATCTGATGCAACTGCCAGATGCCGTTGTTGATACTCCCCCTGGTGACCGCACCGAGAAAATAGTTGGCACGCATTTCAATCTGCAAGTTCCCTTTCTCCAAGAAAATGGGCGCCAACTGACCGTCCTTGCTCTGAATGAAATAAATCACGGAATGTTCCGGAGCCTCGCCGACAAAACGGAAACGCCCATCCACCACGTCGCAACTGTCAATCCGCGTCTGCGGTCCGTGCATGCGCTCCTCCTGCACCAAATACACTTTCCCCTCGTATGCGCCATTGATTCTTCCGTTGATTTCATACGCCCGGTCACTGGCAACAACCGTATCCTGAACCTCTTGCCCGAACGCCACACCGGTCATCCACACTGCGACACTAAAAGCTAACCACTTTTTCATTTGTTTGATTTTTAATTATTTATCTGATTATTATTGTATTGACACCACATTGCCCTGCCGGGAACACTTCACGTCCGACACCTCTTCCAGACGTTTGAGGAATACTTCCAACGTCTCCTCCTTGTTCACCACACCGGTATAGGTAGTACGGGCAGCCGCTTCCCCTTTCAGCACGATATTCACGTCATACCAGCACTGCAAGGTCGAAACGACTTCCGCCAGATTGCACTTTTTGAATACATAGACACCCCGTTTCCACGCCAGCACATCATCTACGTCCACCGACCGGATGTCCACACCTCCGGACACCTTCTCCCTGCACAACTGTTTGCCGGGCATCAAAGCATAGCGTTCTTTCCCCACATGGGCAGCCACCTTCCCTTCCGCCAGGGTGATTTTCGTTTCCTGCTCGTGCGGATAGGCATGCACGTTGAAACAAGTACCCAGCACCTCGACACGCATGTCGTCCACCACCACCGAAAAAGGCCGGCGAGCGTCTTTCGCCACCTCCAGATAAACCTCGCCGGTAACGTATATCGTCCGGGAATCCGCAGCGAACTTCACCGGATAACGCAAAGAAGAAACCGCATTCATCCATACTTTCGTCCCGTCGGCAAGCATAAAATGGAAATCGCACATGGGCGGAACCTCCACCGTATTATAAGCCTCATCGCTATCCTCCCGGCTTTGCGCTGACGGCTGCTCTATCCCAAACCGCCGTTCCAACTCCGAATCCTCCGCCCCGACTCCCGCTTCCGGCATCAGAATCTGTTCCCCGGAAGCCAAAATCAACACGGGACGCCTGCCGGTGCTGTCCGCTGCCTCCTCCACCTGCGCCAGCACTTCACCCGGCATCTCCCGCTCCACGCTCCGCCATTGCCACCACGCACTACCCAACGCCAGCACCAGCACGGCACAAGCCGCCCACTGATATACCCGACGCCTGAACGTCAGTCGCTGCCGTCTACGCACAAAATCCTGAAAAGCGGGTTGAACCTCCTCGCTCCGGTAACGGTTCACCTTCTCCCGCAAAGTCTGCTCCGAACAAATCCGGTCGAACAGCGCCCGATGTTCTTCCTTTTCGGCAAGCCAAGCTTCCAATTCCACACGCTGTTCCTCCAACAACGTCTCCGCCAAAAAGCCGGAAATCAGCTCGGATAACTCAAAAATCTCCTTATGATTGTCTGAAAATGACATTATTTTTACCCCTTGTTTGTATTATAATACGCATCACGTACAAAAAAAGGGGGGCGGGGAGGGGAAAAGTTTACAAAGTTCGTAAAGTTCATAAAGTTCGCAAGGTAGAATAATGTCTATGTCTATATTCTGACGAATCTCCTAAAATGCACACCTCTAAGAAAAAATCGCCACAATTTACATTTATGTAAAATATTTTTTGTAGCTTTGCGTTATAATAAACTCAAAGAGAAAACATTTGATATATGAGAAGCGCCAATATTCCTCTTCAAGAAATCTTTAACGAGATACCTAAAGAGAAGCGAGAGGAAACTCGGCTATCTTTCGCAATCTCTAATAAGCTGGATGCACTGATGCGTGAAAAAGGTCTTAACAAAAAACAGTTTGCCGAAGCCATAGGCAAACGCCCCAACGAAATTACCCGATGGTTGAGCGGAGAACACAATTTTACTATCGCAACCCTTGCCATGCTGTCTGCATTTTTCGACCAACCCATCATCTCAGTTCAATAACGTTTCGAAAATCCATAAACCCGGAAAGCATAAACTTTATGAACTTTACAAACTCATAAAAAAGATACAGAGGAAAGGATTGTCTATCAACCGGGCGAGTTTGCGTTTCCCGTTTCTCTTGTGGTCTTTCACCGTTTCTTCTGAAATATGAAGTTTTTCGGCAATTTCGGAAATTTTCAGTCCTTCCAGTGAGAGTTGCATCACCAGACGGCACTGGGGCGGAAGCGTATCGATAGCCGCCATCAACTGGGCATATACATCCTCTTCGAGGACTTTCTCCCAGAACTGCTCCGACAAATCGCCGTCGCGCAAAGCGACCTGCTTATACTTGTCCCGGACTTTCTGCTTGCGGTAATAGCTGATGCACCTGTTTTTCAAGGCACTATAAAGAAAATACTTGACCTCCTCCACCTTCTCGAACCGGTGGGAAGACTCCAACAAAGAAACAAACACCTCCTGCACCAAATCGGCGGCTGCCTGCTCATCCTTCACATAATGGCAAGCCAGAGACTTCAGTGCCGTATAATATACACTGAACAAATGACGATAGGCCCTGTTATCCTTCTGTGCCAGATACTTCAATAAAAGTCCGGAGTCCGAGATCTGCATTTGTTTCCATTTAAATCCTCACAAAGATATACCTTAACTGATATTTTCAGAAGTACTCACCCCCTTTTTTTGCTTCATAAGCGTTTTTAAAGAAAAATACCGACATTCATGAAAATAGGTTTGCTTTTTATTCTACTTTTGAGCATAGGTCCGCTTTTTGCCCAGGACATAACAGGCTCGTGGTACGGCTATCCGGACCTGAAAACCCATAAGCTCCGCCTGACCATTGAGGTGCAACGGCAAAAGGACAGCTATTCGGCAAACCTAAAAATCCCGGACCTGTCCGACCGGATTTATCCGGCGACAAAAGCGGAGTTCACAGCCAACCGACTGACCCTGGAGTTTCCGGATGCCGGTATTTTCTGCGAAGGCGCACTGCAACAGGACGGACAAATCAACGGCACTTTGCAACAGGACGGCTATACCTTTCCCCTGTCCCTGAACAGGCAGCCCGTCACCTTCCGCCGTCCGCAAACCCCACAACCGCCTTTTCCCTACCGCTCGGAGGAAGTCACCTTCCGCAACGAAGAGGCAGGCATCACGTTGGCGGGCACGCTGACCCTGCCCCAGTCCCCGACCACGAAAAAGGCGGTGCTTTTCATTTCCGGCAGCGGAGCGCAGGACCGCGACAACACTTTTTTCGAACATAAAACGTTTCTGGTCATCGCCGACTACCTCGCCCGCAACGGCATAGCCAGCCTGCGGGTGGACGACCGGGGCACCGGAGCCTCGGCAGGCGACTTCAACGCCTCCGGCATGCCGGATTTTGAGACCGACGCATTGGCAGCCCTGCAATACCTGAGGCAACGCCCGGAAATCCACCCCGACAGCATCGGCGCCATGGGACACAGCGAAGGAGCCTTCATCGCCTTCAGCCTGGCGGCACAAAAGAAAGCGGCTTTCATCATCACGCTGGCAGGCGGCGGCATCAACGGAAGCGAACTGTTGCTCCAGCAACGGGCGGCGCTCCTGCGGGCAAGCGGTGCGAAAGAAGATTTCATCGCCAACTACAACCAGTATATGCGGCAGGCACAGGAAATCGTGCTGCAAACGGCAGACGCACAAACCTGCGAACGCAAACTGACCGAACTGTTTGCCGGCAGTTCCCTTGCCGGACAAGCCGCCGCAATCACCCGACAACTTTACAATCCCGGCAAAATCGAATTGCTGAAATACGACCCGGAATGGGATTTCCCCGAAATCACCTGCCCAGTGCTGGCTTTGAACGGAGACAAGGATTGCCAGGTTCCCGTTGAAAACCTCGACGCTATCCGGAAAGGCATCACCGACAACGGCAATGCCCAAGTAACCACTATCGCCTATCCCGGTCTGAACCACATGTTCCAGACCGCCGACAAGGGACTGCCCGTCGAATATTCCGACATCGAGGAAACCATTTGCCCGAAAGTTTTGGCAGACATCGTCAAATGGCTGAAAACACATTGAATCAGCCCCGTCTCCGATAATCCCCTGAACCGGGAAACCCGAAACCTCCGAAAAGTCCTCCGGAGGCAATTCGGCATGCCGGATACCGATTTTTGAATATTTCACCTGCTCATTTAGGCAAAATTAAAATTCAGTCATTATCTTTGCTAAAAACATAAACTTTCACACAATGAAACAGCTACTCTTACTTCTTTTCCTGCTGCCTTGCACGCTTTATGCCCAAATAGACCCGAAATACGGCGAAGGCACCGTACCCGTGGAAAACGGGAAGGTCACATTTACCAAGGAAATCAAACTCCCCGGACAAACCCGGGAACAGATTTACGATGCCGCCCTCAAATGGGCGAACGAGACTTTCATCCCGGAAGGAGAACTGAAAAGCCGGGTGTTGTTTTCCACCAAGGAAAACGGACAAATCACCTGCCTGGGGCAAAAGAACCTGGTATTCACCAACAAGGCGCTATCCCTGGATCAGTCATTGATGACCTATCAGATGTTCCTGGAATGCCATCCGGAAAAGTGCCACCTGAAAATCAACACGATTTATTACATTTACAATATCGCCGGCAAGAATGAAAGATTGCTCGCCGAAGAACAGATTACGGACGCAAATGTCTTCAACAAGAAAAAAGACAAGATGCTCAAAGCGACGGGCAAGTTCCGCACGCACACCATCGACCTGGTCGAATCGCTATTCGACAGCGCGGAAAAAGCACTGGGCGGTAGTCCGGTTCCAGCATCGGCAATTCGTCAGGCAAACATTTCGCCCGAACAGACCGTTTCTGCCATTCCCGCCTCCGGCACCAGTACCCTCGCCGGATACAAGCAAATCACGCCGGACAAAATACCCGGAAACATTTACAAGATGCTTTCGGAAAACTGGATGCTTGTCTGCGCCGGAAATCAGGACCATTTCAACATGATGACAGCCAGTTGGGGCGGTCTGGGACATTTGTACAACAAACCCGTCGCCTTCTGCTTCATCAATCCGACCCGGCACACTTATCAACTGCTGGAAGACAACGACACCTATACCCTTTGCTTCTTCACGGAAGCCTACCGGGAGGCGTTGAATTACTGCGGCACCCATTCCGGCAAAGACGAGGACAAAGTGAAAGGCTCCGGACTGACCCCGATGCTGACGCCTTCCGGAAGCACGGCTTACTCGGAAGCCTGGATGATTATCGAATGCAAGAAACTGGTGGCGCAATCCTTTTCACCGGAAATCATTTACCAGCCGGAAACCAAAAGCAAATGGGGCGAGGCACGGCATAAGATGTTCATCGGCGAGATTATCCATGTCTGGGTCAAATAAAGACGGATTCAACCGCAAAGATTTCCAGCAGGAAGTCTGCCACATCGTAAAAGCCATTCCCGCCGGACGGGTACTGACTTACGGTCAGGTTGCCCGTCTGGCGGGATTTCCGCAATACGCCCGCCAGGCAGGAAAGGCACTGGCGCAATCTTCCCCGTCCCTGCCCTGCCACCGGGTCGTCAACAGCCAGGGACGTCCGGCATCCCATTGGACGGAACAAAGGTTGCTGCTGGAACAGGAAGGGGTGCTTTTCAAACCGAACGGATGCGTAAACCTGAAAAAATACGCCTGGAATATCCTGAACGACGACTAAAAACAACAGACCGGAACCACGACAACCATCGTCCGATTCCGGTCTGTTCATATATTCTTCTCTCCAATCTTAGCCCTTCTGCACTTTCAGTCCCACCAGCAAGATGTAAATCAAGCATACCAAGGGAACCACAAAGGCAGCAAGCGTAGAGAACGCATCCGCCACATAGCCCCAGCACAAAGGCACAACGGCTCCGCCGAAGATGGCCGTAATCATCAATCCCGACAATTCATTGGCATACTGCGGCATCTTGTCCACGGCGATAGAGAAAATCAGCGGGAAGATGTTGGCAAATCCCAAGCCCACCAGAATCACGCCCGCCATGGTGGAAACAATGTGTCCGGTGAACACCAGCAACACGCCGACCAAAGAAAGCAACACCGTAATCAACAGGAAACGATTGGCGGACATTTTCCGCAAAATAGCCGCTCCGGCAAAGCGTCCCACCAGCACGGGCAGGAAAAACAGGCTCCACGAAATCAGCAAGCCCTCTTTCTGGGCATCGAAACTAAACGCTTCGGACAGCAACAAGGGCACGCCGGAATTCATACAGCATTCAGCCCCCACATACAGGAAAATGCCCAATACCATCAAAAGCACGTATCCGTTTTTCAACAACGCCAAGCAAGAAGAAAGGCTAACGGCATCCGTTTTGGATTCCTCCTCCTGTATCTTGGTCGAACGCGTCCACAGACAGGTAATCAGCACGACAAGGGCATAAATCGGAAACAAGACGGTCCAATTCCAACCGAACGCCCAAACGAAAAACGGAGGCAACAAAAAGCCCAAAGAGGAACCGATTGCCTTAATGGATTGCGCCAGCGACAGATTGGAAGCAAAACGCCCTTCGGCACTCACATCACGCATAATCGGATTGCCGGATACCTGCATGACAGTAGCCCCTGCACCCAACAAGAACACGGACAACAGCACCAGATAATACTTAAAGCCGCCTCCCGACTGAAAATCGATTTTTCCGCCATACATTCCGCCCAGGATAGGCAGTACCAGACCGATGCAAGCAATTGCCAGCCCCAGCATCAAAGCCACCTTTTTGCCCCGGCGAGCCTGAAATACCCCCATCGGAACCGACAGGATACCAAACATCAGAAACCCAGAAAAGGGCAACAACTGCGCCATGAAATTGGACAAGCCGAAACTTTCTTTTGCCAGAGACACCATGGGTCCCACCACGTCTCCGAATCCCATGCACAAGAATGCCAGGAATATCGGATACACGCCATTTTTCTTATTTTCCATACGATAAATTATTTAATAACGATAGTTTATTTTCATTCACCAGATGAACGATTAATTCGCCGAACAGGGTATTCGCCCAGGCAAACCACTTCCGGGTAAATTGATCCGCCTGATCCTTGTGAAAGGATTCGTGCATAAAACCCGTACCCCCGTCGTTGTCCCTCAACATGCGCACGCACTGCCTGATTTCCTCGTCGTCCGTTGAAGTGAACGCACGCATAATCAGGCTCATCGGCCAAATCATGTCGTAGCCGATGTGAGGACCGCCGATTCCTTCGCCCGCCTCTCCCTTGAAGAAATAGGGATTGTCCGGACTCCACACGAATTTGCGGGTATTCCGGTAAACCGGGTCATCAACGGCAACGGAATTCAGATAGGGCATCGCGAGCAAACTCGGCACATTGGCATCGTCCATCAGGTAGGCACTGCCGAATCCGTCCACCTCGAACGCATAAATCTTCCCGTATTCCGGATGATTGACAACGGCATATTTATTCACCGCCGCCTGCACCTCATCCGCCAAAGCCGTACACTCCGCAGCAAAGTCCAGGTCACCGGTCACTTTCTCGGAAATCTCCGCCAACTGCCGCAACGAACGAATGGCAAACAAATTGGAAGGCACCAGGAAACCGAAAATCGTGGCATCGTCCGACGGGCGGAAACAGGACACAATCATGCCGACAGGATTGACGGGATTGTTCCAGCCGTCCACGTTCAGCGTGTCAGAAGCCCGGGGCGTGTTCCGCTGGAAACGGTAAGGCCCTTTGTTTTCCTTGCGCTGTTGCTCCTTGAACGTCTGCAACACCAACGCCATCGCCTTTTTCCATTCGGCATCGAAGACGCTCGTATCGCCCGTGGTTTTCCAATAATG
>CAYNXE010000040.1:9838-14243 GCA_964400995.1 uncultured Odoribacter sp. | reverse complement strand
ACCGGAGGTACAGTACATTCCTTATTTCCGGAATACAACCGTTTCATCACATATTGCCGAAAAATACGGCTTCCATGGCTCTGTATCCTGAACGAGACGGCCATTACCATTTCAAGGCTGTAAACATCGTAACTGATACCATTGGGTTGCTTGATATACTTTGCCGTATCAAACTCGTCCAGTTCCTTGTTCTTGTAAATGGACTTGACAGTCCTGCGTACATCGCACTCGAACACGCCGAGCAGGTCGGCGATTTCCGGCAAGGTCATCCATACGGGGATGTCCGGCATCGTGACCGCCCCCGTGTCGCTGATTGTAATGATTCCTCGGTTCATCATACACATTCCTTTAAAAAGCTTTTTTCCACTTTCCCCATATCCCGCATAATGGACTGGTCCAGCACTTTGGCATAATGCTGCGTCATCTTGATGTTGGCATGTCCGAGAATCTTCGCCACGTTTTCCATGCTCACCTCGTTGGCAAGGAACACGCTCGTCGCCGCCGTATAACGGGCTACGTGCGTTGTCAACCGTTTCTGGATTCCGCACAAGTCGGCAATCTCCTTCAGGTAGGCGTTCATCCTCTGGTTGCTCAATACCGGGAACAGCACGTTTTTCGTCACGCATTCGGGACAATCCGCATACTTGTCAATCAGCCTTTGGGCAGGGGTGAGGACGGGAATGTTGCACATCTGTTTCGTTTTCTGTCTTGCCTTCCGAATCCACAAAGCGCCGTTGTTGTCCTTGACAAGATGTTCCCGGCTGAGCTGGTGGACATCCGAGAACGCCATGCCGGAAAAACAGCAGAAGGCAAAGACGTCTCGCACCTGTTCCAGCCGTTTAATGGCGAACTCCTTGTTCATCAGTACTTCCAGCTCCTCCTTGGTGAGGAACTCGATGTTCACTTCATCCATTTTGAAATGGATGCCGTAAAACGGGTCCTTCGTTATCCACTCATTCGCCAGGGCAATCCGGATGACTTTCTTTAAATTCTTCAGATGCTTCAGGGCGGAATTGTTCCGGCATCCCATGGCGGTCTTCAGCCAGTATTCAAAATCCCGGATGAACTGTCCGTTCACTTCACTCAGGAACAAGTCCTCCCGATGATATTGCGAGCGGATAAACACCTTCAGATGCCTGATGGAAGTCTCGAACTTCTCCACGGTGGCCAGAGAATATTCCTTGCCCATTAATCCCCTGCACTTCTCGTTATGCTCCGCATATACCTCCAATAGGGAACGCTGCACCTTGTCCCGTCCGTAGAACCTGTCGCGGACGACGGTGGCGGACACCTCCCTGCCGTCCATTTCCAGCTCCCGGTGAATCTGCAATATCCTGGCACGAACCACACCGATATAATAATTGAGTTCCGTGGAAGCCCGGTCTTTCCCTTTGGAACATTCCTTGGCTTGATTCCACAGCTCGACCGGAACGCTCCGCTTGATCATGATTTCCGCTTTCTGCTTGTTCACCGTGAGGCGCATGCAGACGGGCGCCTCTCCGTTTTTCAGCAGTTTCTGCCTCTTGATGTAGAACAAAACGCTGAATGTCGTACGTCTTTTTTCTTCTCCCATGTTTTCGTTTTTTTAATGGTACAAACTTAGGTTTAAGTGTCCCGGAACTTGGTTTGCAAAACGTTGTGAAACAGTGAAAAACGATGTAAATCGTTGGACTTTTTTTCGTCGGAGAAAGTCCAACGAATAAGCCCGTGGGAATTGCCCGGATTGGGTACTTCTTGCTTGGGTAAGTAGAAAAAGAAAAAGTCCCAAGGCATTAAACCTCAGGACTTTTCTCAAGTCTTCGTCTTTGACAAGCGGTGCGGACGGGACTCGAACCCGCGACCCCAGGCGTGACAGGCCTGTATTCTAACCAGCTGAACTACCGCACCAGATTTTAAAGAACAGCTATCGTTCAATAGCGGTGCAAATGTAAGATGTTTTTTTGAATCTTCAAATATTTGTGAAAATAAAAGTGGAAAAAGTTGTGCGGGATTGGAATTGGGGTGGGAATAGGAGGGAGAGGGAGGCTTTTTCAGAAAAAAAACTGAAAATTAATGGGGAAAAATCGGGCATATTTGATATTTTAAATTAATTTTGACCTCAATATGGGTAAGTAGCAATATGAATCCATAGGAAGGGGAGGCATAAGAGGTGCCGAACTGAGAAGTATTCAAAAATCATTAACTAATATCATTAATAATGAACGTACCTGCAGAATTAAAGTACACCGAGGAACACGAGTGGATTCGTGTCGAAGGTGAGGAAGCCATTGTCGGAATTACCGATTATGCTCAAAGTCAATTGGGAGACATTGTTTTTGTTGAATGTGAAACCGTGGGAGACAACCTGAAAGGCGGAGATACTTTCGGTACCGTTGAGGCTGTAAAAACGGTTTCTGACCTTTATTTGCCCGTTGGCGGAGAAGTGCTTGAGTTCAATGAGGAACTTGAAAACGAGCCTGAATTGGTAAACAAAGATCCCTATGGAAAGGGTTGGATTGTTAAAATCAAAATCAACGATAAAGCTGAATTGAACGGTTTGTTGGATGCAGCAGCTTATCAGGCTTTGATCTAATCTTGTAAGAGGTTGACAAAGGATTATCCGGAAAGCGATAGGGCTTTCCGGATTTTTTTTCCGATTTTGTGTAAAATTTCTTCGATTGTTAGGTAAACTTATTAAATTATTTTATTTTTGAGGTGCGTTTGGTGTAGGATGCCTGCACCTGCAAATCGGTATTATTTTAATTCGTTTGGATATGACACTTATAAAATCTATTTCCGGAATTCGGGGTACGGTTGGCGGTAAGCCGGGGGACAACCTGACTCCGCTGGACATCGTTAAGTTTGTTTCTGCTTATGCGACCTGGTTGAAAACGGGGGCAGGTAAAAAGAAAGCCCGGATTGTATTGGGGCGGGATGCTCGCTTGTCCGGCGATATGTATGCGAAATTGGTTTCCGCCACTTTGGTCGGGTTGGGACACGACGTGGTCAATATCGGTATGGCGACGACGCCGACAACGGAGATTGCCGTTACGGCGGAACACGCCGACGGCGGTATTATTTTGACGGCAAGTCATAACCCGAAGCAGTGGAATGCCTTGAAGTTGTTGAATGCCCAAGGGGAGTTTTTATCAGCGGCTGACGGCGCCCAGGTGTTGGAACTTGCGGCAAAGGAGGATTTTGAATATGCGGAGGTGGACGAGTTGGGTACGGTGACTGAAAAAGATTATACGCAATATCATATTGATGAGGTGTTGGGGCTGAAATTGGTGAACCGGGATGCCATTGCCGCTGCCGGCGTGAAAGTGGTGGTGGATGCGGTGAATTCCATTGGGGGTGTCGTGATTCCGAAGTTGTTGCGTGCGCTGGGAGTGAAAGAGATTGTAGAGTTGAATTGCGAGCCTACGGGCAAGTTTGCGCATAATCCGGAACCGATTCCGGAAAACCTGACCCAGATAGCCGCGAAAATGAAGGAGTGCCACGCCGATTTGGGCATCGTGGTAGACCCGGATGTGGACCGTTTGGCGTTGATTTCCGAGACGGGGGAAATGTTCGGGGAGGAATATACGTTGGTTTCCGTGGCAGATTATGTTTTGAGGCATACTCCGGGAAATACGGTGTCCAATCTTTCCTCTTCACGTGCCTTGAAGGATGTTACGGAGAAAGCCGGCCAGCAGTATGCTGCGGCAGCCGTGGGCGAGGTGAATGTGGTGACGAAGATGAAGGCGACGAATGCGGTTATCGGTGGCGAAGGAAACGGAGGGGTGATATATCCGGAGAGCCATTACGGACGGGATGCTTTGGTGGGAGTCGGCTTGTTCCTTTCTCATTATGTGGCGGAAGGGAAAAAGATGACCGAGTTGAAAAAGGAATATCCCCAGTATTTTATTTCCAAGAATAAGATTACGCTGTCTCCGGAAATGGATGTGGATAAGATTTTGGAAGGACTGAAAAAGAAATATGCCAATGAAAAGGTGACGGATATTGACGGGGTGAAGATTGATTTTGAGCACGGGTGGGTACATCTGCGCAAATCCAATACGGAGCCGATTATCCGCATTTATTCCGAAGCAAAGGATGAGGCTGCTGCCAATCAACTGGCGGAGGAGGTCATCCAGACGGCAAAGAGTTTGTTTTGATCCGGAAGTCCGGTGAGGAAATAGGGGAGGGTGTTCTGAAAAGGACACCCTCTGTTGTTATTCCACGTATAGCACCAGTCCTTTCAGGTATTCGCCTTCCGGATGATAGAGGCTTACCGGATGGTCTGCCGGTTGTGTCAGTTGGTGAAGTATGCTGACCTTGCGTCCGGTGTTGGCTGCGGCGGTGAAGACGGTTTGCCGGAACAATTCTTTGGTCATCACTTGCGAGCAAGAGAAGGTGAAGATGATGCCGCCGGGTTTGACCATTT
>CAYNXE010000040.1:0-9738 GCA_964400995.1 uncultured Odoribacter sp. | reverse complement strand
GTCATCACTTGCGAGCAAGAGAAGGTGAAGATGATGCCGCCGGGTTTGACCATTTCGATGCCTTTCCGGTTTAATTTCTTATATCCCTGTATGGCATTGTTCAGCACGTTTTGATGCTTGGCAAAAGCTGGAGGGTCCAGGATGATGAGGTCGTATTTGTGGTATGAGTTTTCCAGAAATTTGAAGGCTTCTTCGGCAAAGGCTTCGTGGCGGGAATCGTTCGGAAAGTTTAATTCCACGTTTTGATTCGTCAATTCGATTGCCCGTGCGGAAACGTCCACGGAATGCACCAGCTTTGCTCCTCCGCGCATCGCATAGAACGAGAAGCCGCCAGTATAGCAGAACATATTCAGCACGTTTTTGTCCCGGGCGTATTTTTCCAGTAGACTGCGGTTTTCGCGCTGGTCGATGAAGAAACCGGTTTTTTGTCCTTCCAGCCAATCGACGTTGAATTTCAGTCCGTTTTCCATTGCGATGAAATTCTCAGCCTTGCCGTAGAGGTAGCCGTTCCGGGGAGTGATAGCCGCTTTGTGGGGAAGCGTGCTTTCTGATTTATCGTAGATGGCGGTCAGTTTGTCGCCCATCACTTCCAACAGGGCTTTGGTGATGTTTTCTTTTTCCAGGAACATCCCGACGGAGTGAAATTGGACTACGGCGACGCCGGCGTAGTAATCCACCACCAGACCGGGTAGATAGTCGCCTTCTCCGTGAATCAGGCGGAAGGCGTTGGTGGTGGCGGAGTCCGTCAGTCCCAGGTTTTTCCGCATTTGCCAGGCTGCTGCAATCCGTTTTCTCCAAAAGTTGTAGTCGATAGCTTCGTCCTGGAAAGTCAATATCCTGACGGCGATGGAGCCTATCTGGCAATGGCCTGTTGCCAGGTATTTGTTGTCGGAGCTGAATACTTTTACCAGGTTGCCTTCCTGTAATTCTCCTTCTCCTTTGGCGATTGCGCCGGAAAAAATCCAGGGATGCAGCCGGAATACGGAGCGGTCTTTGCCGGGTTTCAGAATGAGTTTGTCCATACTGTGATGTTGATTTTGCAAGAATCCGGTTAAAAGTTATCGCCGAATGTGCCTTGTCGTGAAAAAAGTGATTATTTTCATCTCTGCAAAAGTAGATAAAATCAGGAACTTTATCCGCTTTTTGCCGTAGGATTTTGAGGCTTGCAAAAGGGAAGCTAGATGGCGGGCTTATGGAGGATAAATATCAAATGTTTGGTATATGAGACTTGAAGTTTATGATTCCGCCGAGAATGCGTTGCGCGGGATGACGGAGCGGTTGGTGCATTTGTTAAGGCGACACGACGGACTTTTTCATTTGGCGTTGTCGGGAGCGGGTACTGCCCGGCGAATGTATGATTTGTGGGTCAGGGAATACCGGGAGGCAATCCCTTGGGAGCAGTTGCGGTTTTATTGGGTGGATGAACGTTGCGTGGAACCGCAGGATGAAGAGAGCAATTTCAAGTATGCGGACGAGTTGCTTTTCCGTCCGCTGGGCATACCTGTTTCGCACGTTCATCGGATAGGCGGAGAGCGTGTGCCGGAAACGGAGGCGGAACGTTATGAGGGATTGGTGGCACGGAGTGTCGCAGGACGTTCGGGGATGCCGTGTTTCGATTGCGTGATTTTAGGTGTCGGGGAGGACGGGCATACGGCATCCATTTTTCCCGATGCGTTGGAATTGCTGACGGATGGACGTTGTTATGCGGTAGCCCGGCATCCTTTGAGCGGGCAGAAAAGGATAACGATGACTGGAACGCTTATTTTGAACAGCAAGGCCATTCTGATTCCGGTTATCGGGCAGGGGAAAACGGATATTCTTCAAAAGATTGTGAATGCGTCCGGAGATAAAAAAACGGCTTATCCTGCCGCATACATTATTTCGCACGCACCGGAAGCGGTCATCTTTACAGATTCGCCAATCGGTGTGAGATGAGAACGCATTAAATAGCACATTCCGGAATGAACCCCGGATAGCCGGGAGATAAGCATCAACGGAATGATTGCGTGTGTCATTCCGGAATGGTAAGGTTATGGGTATTTTACGAAATCAACATTGTAAGATTTCTTTTGCTTTTTCCAGGATGGTCGTATCGTCCAGTCTCACGATGCCGCCATCGGGTCCTTGTTCTATGTGCAGACCGACAGCCTTGCCTTCGTCATAATGGTCGCCGCCGAAGTAGTTGCGTACCGTTTCTTCGCTGAGCCCCAGTTCCGTTGCAATCCTTTGCATACTTCCGGAGGGTAACATATCTTTGATTTTTCTCAGTTCGTTGAAGGTAATCATTGTAGTCATAGCTCAAAAGTTTTATGGTTAATCAGTGGAATAAATATAAGGTTAAATTTTGAAATAAACAAATAAAACGTTTGCGTAATTTGCTTTTAAAAAGCTGTTTTGGGGTAAATGGTTGATTTTCATCGTGTCATTCGGGTGAAAAATATTTTATTCCCTTTTTCTTTTTTTGTATTTTTGTCGCTTTCCGGACAGCGGACGAATATGTTTTTAACACACAACGGGTATGGAGTTTAAAGAGTTGAATATCAGCAAGCAGATTTTGATGGCTTTGGAAGAAGCCGGATTTGAACAGCCGACGCCGATTCAGGATCAGGCGTTTTCTATCATTCGTTCCGGTAAGGATATGGTGGGGATTGCCCAGACCGGTACCGGCAAGACGCTGGCTTATCTGATTCCTTTGCTGATGAAGCTGCATTATGCGCAGGGAAGTTATCCCCGGGCGCTTGTCATCGTGCCTACCCGCGAGCTGGTCGTTCAGGTGTGCGAGAGTGTGGAATTGCTGACCGAATATATGGATATCCGGTGCGTCGGAATATACGGTGGCACCAATATCCGGACGCAGCAGGCGGCGGTTTTTGAAGGCGTGGATTTGCTGGTGGCGACGCCGGGGCGGTTTATGGATATTTATATGAACGGGATTATCCGGACCAAGCAGGTGAAAATGGTGGTGGTCGATGAGGCGGACCGGTTAATGGACCTGGGCTTTATGCCGCAATTGAGGAGTATCCTGGAGGTGATTCCGGAGAAGCACCAGACGCTTTTGTTTTCCGCCACTTTTTCCGCCAGCGTGGACGAAATGGCGCGTGAGTTTCTGGCTCCCGAACCGGTTCGGGTTGAAACCGCCGTCCAGGCGACTCCGGTGGAACACGTGGTCCAGTATCGCTATGACGTGCCCAATATTGCTACCAAGATCAATTTATTGAAGTTGTTGCTGGCGGACAAGGACCAGTTCCGGCGGGTGATGGTGTTTACGGAGACCAAAAAGAATGCGGACCGGATTGTGGAAAAGCTGGCGGATTTCTGGAAAAACGAGCTCAGCGTGTTGCATTCCAACAAGGCGCAAAATACCCGTTTGAATGCTTTGAAGGCGTTCAAGGAGGGGCGGACGAGAATTATGATTTCTTCGGATGTTGCCGCCCGGGGGATTGATGTGCAAGATGTGTCGCACGTCATCAATTTCGACATTCCGTCCATCCCGGAGGAGTATGTGCACCGTATCGGCCGGACGGCTCGTGCTGGCAAGGAAGGTACTGCGATTAGTTTCGTTTCGGAGAAGGAGGAACCCAAGTTTGAAGAAGTTGAGCGGTTGATTGGGCAGCGGGTGGAACTTCGGGCATTGCCTGACGGTCTGGAGATTTCCGAATTGTTAATGGACGAGGAAAAGGTGCAGACGGCGAACATTGTCTATCAGCGGGGAAAACCTCAGGGCGGTGGGGCTTTTCATCAAAAGCTTGCCAAAAACAATAAAACGCCTCAAAAATCCCGCTTGGACCGTACCAAGGAAGGGAGAAGAAAGAGACGTTAGTTTTTGTATATCTCTTCCTTCACGATTTTGAGCGTCTTGTCCGCATACGCTCCCGATGTGATGTAGCGTTCCAGGATTTTCTGTCCCAGTTGGTTGGCGTTGTCGTCGGGCTGGCATTCCGATGCGGCGCTGTTGATTAGCGTGATGACGTTGTCTTTGAAATTGACGGTCACTATCCAGGCGTTATCGCTCAAGTACAATTGTTGGGAAAGGTTGTATTCAAATTCTTTCCGGATTTCATTCAATAACAACAGTTGGTATTCCTTGTAATGGAGTTCGGGCGAAAGTGTCCGGGGTATCAGCGAATCCGGTTTGAGCCGTTCTATCAACAAGGTGATGCGCTCATAGGCGAGGAGTTTCAGATTGTACGCCGTAGTCTGCAGCGAGTCCGCATTTCCTTGGGGGGCGGAGGGTTGCTGGATGTGCTTGTTGACCAGGATTTCCAACAGGGCGACGGCTTTGCGGAGCAAAGGATATAAAAGTATGGTAAACAATACCAAAGGAATCAGCAGGTAGAAAATCGCATTCATAACGTGTTTCCGATTAGTTTCTTTTTTGCAAATATAAGACATATCCTTCACTCGGAAAAGTTTCTCGAAATAGTTTTGAGAAATAACTATTAAAATAGTTGTGTAATTATTTTTGTAGTTGTATATTTGTGCGAACGTATTTGGATAGTGGTTCACAATGATTAAATAAGTAAAAGATATGACCAAAAAAGAATTGACGAAAGCCGAATTGCAAATTATGCAGGTGCTTTGGCGCAAAGAGAAGGCGTTTGTAAATGAGGTGCGGGAGGAAATGCCTGAACCCAAGCCGGCTTACAATACCATATCCACGGTTTTGCGGGTATTGGTGGAGAAGAAGTTTGTTTCCTATCACAATTACGGGAAAACCTATCAATATTATCCGTTGGTTGAGCGGGAAGAGTATATGGAGAGGTATATGGACAATGTCGTGGATAATTTTTTCAGCGGCTCGGTCAAGGCGGTTGTTTCCTTTTTTGCCAAGAAGGAGAAATTGTCCAGGGAAGAGATAAATGAAATCATTGATATGTTAAACGAGAATAAGAAATAGGATTTATGATTTTTGCTTTGGACGGTTATTCCTTGTTGCGTTTCGGCGGAGCCTCCGTTCTTTTGCTGGGGATATATTACGGATTGTACGACCGCAAGGCGTGTTTCCTGCATTGCCGCTATTACTTGCTGCTTATGGTGTTGGTGGCGGCATTGGTTTCCGTGCTGAGAATCCCGGTGTATGATTCGGGCAGGGAGTTCGTGGTGACGCCTGTCCGGGCTGGAGAGGTTGTCGAAGACGCTTATCAAGGGCGGGCGGCTTCCTGGCGGGAGGGGAATCCGGTTGCGCCGGCTGAAAATGTCACGCCTGCGGTGACGGAAGAGGAGGAAATGCCGGGAAAGGAAGAGAAGGTTTGGGAGGCTTGGCAGACGGGGGAGGTATTGTCCCTGATTTACGGGATAGTCGCTTTTGTTTTCTTGTTGCGGTGGGTATTTGCGGTGGTCGGCATTTTTCGCTTGAAGAGGTGGGGAAGTTGTGAGGAGTGGGAGGGGATGCTGGTGGTCAGGAACAATCGGGTGGCTTCTCCCTTTTCATTTTTCAAAATGATATTTGTCAACCGGAAATTGCAGGGGGAAACGTTGCGCGTGGTGCTTGCCCACGAGAAAACCCATATCGAGCATAAACATTACAGGGACACTTTGGCGATTGAAATGTTTTGCATTCTCTTTTGGTTTAATCCTTTCGTCTGGCTGGTGAAAAGGGAATTGAAGGCGTTGCACGAGTTTGAAGTGGACCGCTATTTGTTGAATCACGGAATAGAACTATCCAAATACCAACATATCATTTTTAACGAACTAATGGGATATGGACCTGCGATTGCCAATGGTTTCCATAATTCTATGATTAAGAAAAGATTTATTATGATGAAAACTGTGAATAATATTCGGTATGGTCTTCTGCGGAAGATGATGTTGTTGCCGGCAGTGGCCGGTTTGACGGTCCTGTTTGCTTTTACGGACAAAGAAACCGTGAAGGAGCAGATATGGCTGCCTTTTATGGAAGATGTGCGTATGGAAGAAGTTGTAGCGGTTAACAATACCTTGCCGGATGCGAGCGACGGATTGGTTGCCGTGCAGGTGGAGATTGCACCGGTTGCGTTGTCGGACAGACCTCTGGAAGAGATGCGGGATACGTTGACGGAGCAGGCGGTTGTTGTTGACGATTCCGTGGCGCTGCAGAAATATGCGCCGTTCAAGGGACGTGAAGGTTTTACGTTTTATCCGTTGACGGAGGAGCAGGTGGTGATATCCGGTTTGCCTTTTGAAAATAGGGTTAAAATAAAGTCCATTGAGACTTTTGGGAATGTGACCCTTTTAAGAATATTGGTCCCGGTCTGTAATGATAATCATTATGTATATTTCAGTAAGGGATTTTATATGGAAGATTGCCGGACCAGAGATGTCTACCAGGTTCGTGCTATAGCTCGGGACATAGAGTTTGACAAGAACGTGGTCATCAGAGGGCATAAAGGGGAAATGGTGGAATTTTCCCTGATTTTCCCGAAGTTGAAGAAAAAGGTCAAGAAAGTCAATATTTTTCTGAAATGTCCAGAAGGAACGGAATTGGCTCAGGCAAATTCCAATGGAATATGGATTTGGAGAGAGGTGGAGGTGTCTCGCTATGAGCCGTCTCGAATGCCCCTAATATTGAGGAGACCTCGCATTTATTATTGATGTTAAGACGAATATGAGGAAAGCATAAGGAATTTTTCGTTCTTTATGCTTTTTTGTCGCTGCAAGTTTGTTTTTTCGGAGATTTCCATATCTTTGCAAACGTATGCGAATGCAAGTGAATATATCGCCTTTGAATCGTCTTTTCTTGAATATCAAGAAACGTGACGAGTTTGTTTTCTAAACTCGTTTTCCCCTTTGTTTGTTTTTTTGGTCGGCAAGGATGCTCTGGAAGAAGAGCCTTTCCGTGCGTATGTGTAAATGTATGATTTAATTACCAATAAAATTGTATTGTTATGGAATTACCTTTTGCAGAATCATTTCGGATTAAGATGGTGGAAACCATTCGTAAAAGTACTCGCGAGGAGCGTGAAAAATGGATTAAGGAGGCAAAATACAACCTGTTTAATCTCAAAAGTGACTATGTGTTCATTGACTTGCTGACCGACTCGGGAACGGGCGCGATGAGCGACAAGCAATGGGCGGAGCTGATGTTGGGCGACGAGAGTTATGCCGGTGCGCGTTCATATTACAATATGAAGAATGCCATCAAGGATATTCTGGGATTTGACTATTTCTTGCCGACGCACCAGGGACGTGCCGCTGAAAATGTCTTGTATTCGACCATTATCAAGGAAGGGGACATCCTGCCGGGCAACTCCCATTTCGATACCACGAAGGGACATATCGAGTTCCGGAAGGCTTTTGCGATTGACTGTACGATAGACGAGGCTGCCGATACCCAGTTGGAGATTCCTTTCAAGGGAAATATGGACCCGGCAAAGCTCGAGGAAGTGTTGAAAAAATACCCGAAAGAGAAAATTCCGGCAGTCGTGCTGACGGTGACCAACAATACGGCAGGCGGACAGCCCGTTTCGATGCAGAACATCCGCGAGGTGTCTGCTCTTTGCCGGAAATACGGCGTGAATTTGCAAATCGACTCGGCTCGTTTTGCGGAAAATGCTTATTTCATCAAGACCCGTGAAAAAGGCTATGAGAACAAGAGCATCAAAGAAATCGTCAAGGAGATGTTTTCTTATGCTGACATTATGACGATGTCTTCCAAAAAAGATGCCATTGTCAATATGGGCGGATTCGTTGCCTTCAAGAACGAGGAGCTTTGGAAGAAATGCCAGATGTTCTGTATTATGAACGAAGGTTTCATCACTTACGGCGGAATGTCCGGTCGCGATATGAACGCACTGGCGCAGGGACTGGATGAGGGTACGGAGTTTGAATACCTTGAAACCCGCATCAAGCAAGTGGAATACCTGGGTGCGAAGTTGGACGAATACGGTATTCCTTACCAGCGTCCTGCCGGCGGACACGCCATTTTCGTGGATGCCAAGAAAGTGTTGACGCACGTGCCCAAGGAGGAATTCATCGCCCAGACGTTGGGAATCGAATTGTATCTGGAAGCCGGTATCCGGGGTGTGGAAATTGGTTCCATTTTGGCGGACCGCGACCCTGTGACCCGTGAGAACCGCTATCCGCGACTGGAATTGTTGCGTCTTGCCATTCCGCGTCGAACCTATACCAACAACCATATGGACGTGATTGCCGCCGCATTGAAAAATGTCTACGACCGTCGCGAATCCATTACTCGTGGTTATGTGATTACCAAGGAATTTCCGATTATGCGGCACTTCACCGTAGAATTGGAAAAAGCCAAATAATTGAGGCAAATCGGGGCGGTTCACACGAATCGCCCCGATTTTTTATGGGATCGGAATGTCTCTTGTTTTTGTCAATAGGAAATAAATCCGCTTCTGAAAATGCCGGACTGTGAGGTTGGCACCAGTGTACCCGTGAAGGTCAGGTTGTTGCTGTTCAGCATCGGATATACGGTGGCATTGGCATAATTGCTGCCTGCGCTGAGGTTCAGGATTACCTGGGCGGTCAATGCGGTTCCGTTGACGTAAAAAGAGTAGGTGATGTTCCCGTGCTTGTCCGTATTGCTCGTGATTTGCGAGGGATTCCCCTGTACGGTGATGCCTCCCAGTCCGTTGGGACCAGCAATGCCGTTGAAGGCAAGTTGCACGTAGACGATATCGCCTTTGAACTGGATGAAATTCGTGTTGTCGGAAACGGGAATGGCTGCTCCGCGCGGACCGTATAACGTGTTTGCCATCAATACCCAGTTCCGGTCTTTCAGGGCGTCTGTCGCTGCTTCAAACGCTTCCTGGTTGGCGACTTCCCGGGCTTTCTTGCGCAAGTCTTTTTTCACTTGGCGGACTTGTTGGGGAGTTAGTTTCTGGTACTGAACCGGGGTTTGGTTGCCTTGTGTCTGTGCGTGGCTTCCGAGGGCAGAGAGGATGAATGCCGATGCCAGCAATGAAAAGAATACTTTTTTCATAATAGGTCGTTTTATTTAGTTGTTTGCAATATTCGGTGGTGCAATTCGTTACAGCTTGTTACCGAATGTTTTTCCATATACGTGTAATTTTCGCCGATAGTTTTCGATATTTATAAAAAAAGTTTCGGGTTCGTGGTAAAATCCGTATTTTTGTTAGTCTGGTCGATGATACGACAGGTTTAACTGATTGTGAAAATGGAAGTTTCAGATATTATTTGTGCGGTTTCTACGGCTCCGGGAATGGGAGCGATTGCCGTGATTCGGCTTTCCGGTGAGGGGTGTATCGCTTTGGTGGACCGGGTGTATGAATCGCCGTCGGGAAAGCTGTTGCAGGAGGCTGCTGCCAATACGGTGCATTACGGACGGATTATGGAGAAAGGGGAGACGGTGGATGAGGTGTTGGTGACCGTGTTTCGTGCGCCGCATTCTTTTACCAGTGAGGAGTCGGTGGAAATAGCCTGTCACGGTTCCGTTTACATCCAGCAGCAGTTGTTGAAGTTGCTGGTAGATGCCGGTGCGCGTCTGGCGATGCCGGGCGAGTTTACCCAGCGGGCTTTTTTGAACGGAAAAATGGATTTGTCGCAGGCGGAGGCCGTTGCCGATTTGATTGCCTCTTCTTCGGCGGCGTCTCACCGTATGGCGCTCAATCAGATGAAAGGCGGCTTTTCTGCCGAGCTGATGAAACTGCGGACCGAGTTGTTGCGGATTACCTCGCTGTTGGAACTGGAACTGGATTTTTCGGAGGAGGATGTTGAATTTGCCGACCGGACGGAATTGCGTAGGATTGCTAGATATATAGAGGATTTGCTGGAGCG
>CAYNXE010000039.1:6258-14244 GCA_964400995.1 uncultured Odoribacter sp. | reverse complement strand
TGCAGGGCACACCAGCAGAAGATATATAACCTAAGGCTAAGAGGCTGTAAATTAAACGATGTCAAGTAAAAATAATTAACTTTATCGAAATGGTTTAATTTGTAGCCTCTTTTCATTACTTTGAAACTTCTAGAATAGGTTTACCAATATAGCGGTTCTAGTTTTAAGAGGAAGTCAATCAGGCTGATAGTGCCTATCCTTTCCTCGTTCCTTTGATGTGCACAATATCGTATTCCCAAAAAACGACATTTATGCTATTTTTGGGGAATAGGATAATGAAATGTTGAGAAGAAATTAAAAAGGTGGTGATTAAAAACATTGAAAACCTTGGCGGATAATTGAAAAATGAAAATTAATTTTGTGGCGGTTGAAAGGAGGAGGGAAGGGGTGGTTATGTCGTTTAAAATTTGAAAGGATGAAAAAGAATGTTGTTGTTATTGCAGGGGGCAATTCTTCGGAATATGGCGTGTCGATTCAGTCGGGGAATCATATTTTTGGAGAGATTGACGGAGAGAAGTATAATAAGTATCTGATGCTCTTGAGAGGGAGGGACTGGCATATAGAATTGGACGGTGCCTGTTATCCGGTGGACAAGAATGATTTTTCGTTTGAGTGCGCCGGAAAGAAAATAGCCTTTGATTTCGCTTACATCACGATTCACGGGAATCCCGGTGAGAACGGAATGTTGCAGGGGTATCTGGATATGATGGGCGTGCCGTATTCCACTTGTTCCGCTTTGTGCGAGGCGTTGACTTTCGATAAATATACTTGTACGAATTATTTGAACGGTTTCGGTATCCGCACCACCCGTCCGGTGATGCTGACGCGGGGGCAGGCTTTTGACAAGGAGGCGGTATTGGAAACGGTCGGTCTGCCTTGTTTTGTGAAGCCCAATGCCGAGGGGTCCAGTTTCGGGGTTTCCAAAGTGAAAACCGCGGCGGATTTCGATGCGGCAATCGAGGAGGCGTTCAGCAAGTGCAAGGAGATTCTGGTGGAAAGTTTCCTGGACGGAAAGGAGTTCACCTGCGGTTTGTACAAGGTGGGAGGGAAGAAAGTGATTATGCCGGTGGCGGAGGTGATTCCCAAGAAGGAATTTTTCGATTACGAGGCGAAGTACGATGCCACGATGTCGGAGGAAATCATCCCGGGACGTTTCTCCGAGGAGATTACCGAGCGGATACAGGATATGGCGTCGGAGGTTTACGATATTTTGCGGTGTGAGGGAATCATCCGTATGGACGGTTTTGTCTGTGGCGAAGAGGTCATTATGCTGGAGGTGAATACTACGCCGGGAATGACCGCCAACAGCTTTGTGCCCAAGATGGTGCGGGCAATGGGCTGTCAGTTGCGTGACGTGCTGACGGAAATCATCGAGGACAAGTTGAATCGTCAATAACGCCTCCTCCCACGAGGTCTTCACCTTCATAGAATACGGCGCTTTGACCGGGGGTGATGGAGTCCATACTGTCGTGGAACACCACCCTCAGCCGTTCGCCTTCCGGGAATAGCGATGCCTTGCCGCCCTCGTTCCGGTAGCGGATTTTTGCCGTCACTTCCATCCCTTCGGGTATTTGTGCGTATTTCATCAGGCTGATGTCTTTGGCATAGAAGGCTTTGCCTTGCAGTTCGTCCCGGGTGCCCAGTACGACCGTATTGTCTTCCGGATGGATGGCGATGACGAACATTGGCTGTCCCAGGGCGATGCCCAGGCCTTTTCGCTGTCCGATGGTGTAATGGGGAAATCCCTTGTGCATACCGAGTTTTTTTCCCGTGGCGTCGACAAAATAGCCGGGACCGTATTTCTCTGTGAAATTCTCCACTTGTTCCGTCAGGAATGCCCGGTAGTCGTTGTCCGGAATAAAGCAGATTTCCTGGCTTTCTCCTTTGCGGGACAGTTTTTCGTAGCCGTGGTCGTAGGCGATTTTCCGTACTTCGGGCTTGGTCAGTTCGCCCAAGGGGAAGAGGGTGCGTGCCAGGTTTTCCTGGGTCAGCGTCCACAGGAAATAGGTCTGGTCTTTGCTTGAGTCGGCTCCTTTGCGCAGGTACCAGCGATTGCCTTGCCTGCCGATGCGGGCATAGTGTCCGGTGGCGATGAAATCGCATCCCAGTTCGTCGGCGGTTTCGATGAGCTTGCCCCATTTGATGGTCGAATTGCAGACGACACAGGGGTTGGGGGTGCGTCCTTGCAAGTATTCGTCGATGAAATTGGCGATGACCCGGTCTTTGAATTCCTGGCGGATGTCCAGGATGCGGTGTTCAAATCCCATATCTTCTGCCATACGCTTGGCTTCAAACAGGGAGTCCACGCTGCAGCAGCCTTTTTCTTTTTCCAGGCATCCCCTGGAGATGTTGTCGAATGTGCGGTAAGTGACGCCAATCAGTTCGTATCCTTGTTCTTTCAGCAGCATAGCGGCAACGGTGCTGTCTATGCCGCCGCTCATTGCCATAAGTACTTTTTTGGATTTCATACGTGCCGGGTTTCGTTGGTTTGTCCGTCGGGCGTATTGCCGTCCGTGTTCATATAGCGGGTTTCGCTGTGGTAATCGTCCCTTTCGATGTCAATGTCCGGCTCGATAAGCGGGGTGTCCGTGTTCAGCGAAAAGCGGATGTATTTGATCTTTTTGCCTCGGGACAGCCATTGTTTTTCGTAGAAGGTCTTTATACCCAGGATTTTGTCCTCGTATCCGCCACCATACAGGTCTTCGGTCTGTACCTCGGCGCGCATCCGGTTCGTTTTCAACACCTCGGCGGTGTAGGCATAGAGGAAAGGACTGTCGGTTTTCAGGTGAATCAGTGCGTCCGGTTTCAGGATTTTCCGGTATAGTCCCAGGAAACGGGTGCCGGTGAGGCGTTTCCGGGCTTTGGTCATCTGGGGGTCGGGGAAGGTAATCCAGATTTCATCGATTTCTTCCGGGGCGAAGGCGGAATCCAGCAATTCGGCGTACATCCGCAGAAAGGCGACGTTGGATAGGCCTTCTTCCACTGCCATTTTTGCCCCTTTCCACATCCGTGCGCCTTTGATGTCCAGTCCGATGAAGTTTTTTTCCGGATAGAGTTTTGCCAGTTCGACGGTGTATTCTCCTTTTCCGCAGCCTATTTCCAGGACGATGGGGTGGTTGTTGCGGAATACTTCGGCATTCCATTTCCCTTTGAGGAGGTAGTCGGTGCGGAACACTTCTGCGTGGCGGGGTTGGAACACGTTCGGCAGTATTTCCATTTCCGCGAATTTTGCCAGTTTATTTTTTGCCATTTTGCTTATTCCTCTGTAATCTCTTCTATCCTGATGCCGACATTTTTGACGCCTTGCATTTCTTCGATGCGCATACCCTGCTCTATCCTGAATCTGACTTCTCCGGCGGGAAGGACTACGGGGTTGCGTCTGAGGGGTTGTTCCACGGTCTTGATGCTTCCTCCTGTGCCCAGCCACCGTCCGTCCGGTTCGGCGATGATGAGGTTGACCGTGTCTTTCAATTGCCGGTCGGCGGGTCTGTCGGTGGAAACGAAGCACCACAGGTTGGCTGTTTCAAAATCGGTGGTATGGCGGATGCTTAATGTCACGTAGTAAAGTCCGCTGTCGGGGATTTGGGCTTTGAATTCGATGGGGTTGTACCGGCTCCAGCACTCTTCGGGCAGTTCCTCGTATTGTTCAAAGACGGCGGGGGATTGGCAGGCGGCTTGGAGCAGGACCCCTAAGAACAGGATGTATTTTTTCATTTTCCGGTTGTTTTGCGGTTAGTCGTTTGCAAAGAGGATGGTGGTTCCTTGTGCGTTGATTTCCATTTCAATCGTGGCTCCCATAATGAGGGGGAAGTTTTGCTCTTCGTGTCCGGCGGGAAATCCGAAGCATATCGGGTAGCTGTATTCTTCCAGCAGGTCCCGGATGATTTCGTCCGGGGTCTTGCCGAAATGCAGTCCTTTCATTTCCGAGAAATGCCCGACGATGAGCCCTTGCAGGCGTTCAAATTTTTCGGACAGTTTCAGGCTTTGGAGCATCCGGTCGATGGCATAGAGGTTTTCGCCGACGTCCTCGATGAACAATACCGGACTTTGGCGTTTGCATTCCAGGGTGGTGGAGCGCAGGCAGTGCAACAGCGTCAGGTTTCCTCCGGTCAGTTCCGCCCGGATGAGTCCCTCTTTGTTGAAAGGGTGGGGAGGTATCCGGTAGGGCGATATTTCTCCGAACAGGAATTCCTTGAGGCGTTGCATCGCTTCCGGGCTGGATTTTTTGAAGCTCTTGGGCATCGGGGCGTGCAGGCTTTCGATTCCCAACGTGTTGAGTTTGGAATGGAAGACGGTGATGTCGCTGAATCCGACGAGCCATTTCGGCGAGCCTTGGAAGATGGAGTAGTCCAGTTGTTCGACGATGCGCATACTGCCGTAACCGCCCCGGGTGCAGAATATGGCGCGGATGTCTTCGTCGTTCAATGCCCATTGCATATCCTCCATCCGCTGTTCGTCGCTTCCTGCGAAGTACCCTTGCTTTTCGCATACGTGGGTTCCCGGTACGGGGTTTAGTCCCCATTCCCGCAGTATTTCAACGGCATCCCGGATATAGTTTTCCTCAATGGCTCCTGCCGGAGAGACCAGAGCGACTTTGTCACCGGGTTGAAGAAAAGGAGGTCTGTACATATCGAGTTGAATGATCAATAAGTTTCGCTGGCGAAGATAAGTAATTTTCAAATTTCAATTTTCAAATTTCAATAATTTCTTACCTTTGTACGTTACAATTTCAAAATCTGAAACAGGAGATGAAAAAATTCAAAAGGAATCTGATTACGACAGCCTTGCCTTATGCAAACGGGCCTGTTCATATCGGTCATCTGGCCGGAGTGTATGTGCCGGCGGATATTTATGTCCGTTATTTGCGGCAGAAAGGTGAAGAAGTGGTGTTTATCGGCGGGTCGGACGAGCACGGCGTGCCCATTACGATCAAGGCACAGAAGGAAGGTGTCACTCCTCAGGATATTGTTGACCGTTATCACGCCATTATCCGGGATTCTTTTGAAGAGTTCGGCATTTCGTTCGACATTTATTCCCGGACCAGTTCGGAGACGCATCACGGGTTGTCTTCCGCGTTTTTCAGGAAATTGTATGACGAGGGCAAGTTTATCGAGAAGACCTCTATGCAGTTTTATGACGAGAAGGCCGGTCAGTTCCTTGCCGACCGTTACATTACGGGCAAATGTCCCCATTGCGGCAACGAGCGGGCGTATGGCGACCAGTGCGAGGCTTGCGGTACCAGCCTGAATGCGACGGATTTGATTGACCCGGTTTCCGCCATTACGGGCAATAAGCCGGAATTGAAGGAGACGAAGCATTGGTATTTGCCTTTGGATCAGTATGAGAAGTGGTTGAAGGAGTGGATTTTGGAGGAACACAAGGAGTGGAAGCCGAATGTGTACGGGCAGTGCAAGTCCTGGCTGGACAACGGTTTGCAGCCCCGTGCGGTGACCCGCGACCTGGATTGGGGGGTTCCCGTGCCCTTGGATGAGGCGAAAGGGAAGGTGCTGTATGTATGGTTTGATGCGCCTATCGGTTATATTTCCGCGACGAAGGATTTGACGCCGGAGTGGGAGAAGTACTGGAAGGACCCGGAGACCCGGATGATTCATTTTATCGGGAAGGATAATATTGTGTTTCATTGCATTATTTTCCCGGCGATGTTGAAGGCGGAGGGGAGTTATATCTTGCCGGACAATGTGCCGGCGAATGAGTTTTTGAATCTCGAGGGCGACAAGATTTCCACTTCCCGGAACTGGGCGGTGTGGTTGCACGAATATTTGCGGGATTTCGAGGGCAAGCAGGATGTGTTGAGGTATGTGCTGACCGCCAATGCGCCCGAGACGAAGGATAATGATTTTACGTGGAAGGATTTTCAAGCCCGGAATAATAATGAGCTGGTGGCGATTTACGGCAATTTCATCAACCGGGCGTTGGTGCTGACCCAGAAGTATTTCGGCGGAGTGGTGCCGGAGCGGGGAGCGTTGACGGATTACGACAAGGAAGTGCTTGCCGAGATTCCTGCAATCGTGGAGAGGGTGGAAAGGAATCTGGATACGTTCCATTTCCGGGATGCCTTGAAGGAGTGTATGAATCTGGCGCGTTTGGGGAATAAGTACCTGGCGGATACGGAACCTTGGAAGTTGATTAAGAGCGACGAGGCACGGGTGAAGACGATTTTGAATATCTGTTTGCAGCTTGCCGCCGATCTTTCGACGCTGACGGAGCCGTTTATTCCTTTCAGTGCCGCCCGACTGCGGGAATTTCTGAATATCGAACCGGTGAAGTGGGAATGTATGGGCGATGGCGTGATGCCTGCCGGACACCGGTTGGGTACTCCCGGTTTGTTGTTTGACAAGATTGAAGATGCTCAGATTCAGCAACAGATAGATAAGCTGGAGGCGACCAAGAAGGCCAACGAACTTGCCAATGTCCAGGTTGCCGCCGCGAAACCGAATATCGCTTTTGATGATTTTGCCAAGCTGGATATTCGTGCCGGCAAGATTGTGGCGGCGGAGAAGGTGGCGAAGACCAAGAAGCTGATGAAGCTGACCATTGACACAGGCATCGATACCCGGACGGTCGTTTCGGGCATTGCCGAATATTACACTCCGGAGGAGGTGGTGGGCAAGCAGGTGAGCATTTTGGTCAATTTGGAGCCTAAGTTGCTGAAAGGCATTGAGTCGCAGGGTATGATTCTGATGGCGGAGAATGCGGACGGTTCACTGGCTTTTGTCCAACCGGACAAGGAGGTGAAGACCGGTTCGGAAATTCGATGAAATTCAAAAAGGGGAGTCGTTCAGATGAAGATTGTATTTGCAGAACCGCTGGGAATGGATGAGTGCGTGGTGAATGCACGGACGGAGGCTTTGCGGAAGCAGGGGCATACGGTGGTGTTTTATTCCGACCGCAATGAGAATGAGGAGGTCTTGGTGGAAAGGGCCAAGGATGCCGATGTGTTGGTGGTGAGCAATATTCCGTTGAAGAAACGTTTTTTTGAGTCTTGTCCTGCCTTGAAGTTGGTGTCTGTCGCTTTTACGGGAGTGGACCATATTGATTTGGAAGCCTGTAAGCGGCAGGGCATTGTGGTTTGCAATGCGGCGGGCTATTCGACGCAGGCGGTGGCGGAGCTGGCTATCGGGATGATGATTGCCCTTTACCGGAAGATTGTCCGCGGCGACGCGATGACCCGGATGTGCGAGGACCGGCAGGGGATGCTGGGCGGCGAGTTGTATGGCAAGACTGTCGGGGTCGTCGGCCTGGGGGCTATCGGACAGCGGGTTGCCCGTCTGGCGAATGCTTTCGGATGTACGGTGTTGGGTTATAACCGGAGCCGTAAGCCGGTGGAGCAGGTGACGCAGGTGGACAAGGAGGAGTTGCTGACCCGTTCCGATATCATTACCGTGCATTTGCCGTTGACTGCGGAAACCCGGCATTTTATCGGTGCGGCGGAGTTTGCCTTGATGCAGCCTCATACCATTGTGGTCAATACTGCCCGCGGACCTGTCGTGGAGCAGGGTGCGCTTTATCACGCCTTGCGAAAGGGGTTGATTGCGGGGGCGGCGGTGGATGTTTACGATGTTGAGCCTCCTTTGCCTGCTTCTTTTGAATTGTTTAATGCTCCGAACTTGCTGATGCTTCCTCATTTGGGATATGCCACGAGGGAGGCGTTTGCCAGTCGTCTGGATATTGTTGTCGGGAATATAGAGAGGTGGTTGTCCGGCACGCCACAAAACAGAATCCTTTAATTTTTAAAGATATGTTCAAGAAAATTGTTCTATTTCTTTTGTTTTGTCCTTGCCTGGTTTGGGCGAAGGATTATCAGTTCAAACTTCACGTGAAGGATTTGCCGTCGGACAGCCGGCCTTTGCTGTTGCGTATGTACAACGGGGATTTGTTTGTGCTGGACAGTGTTCCTGCCGTCAGCGGGGAGGAGATTGTTTTTCATATTCCGGAGAATACCCGGCCGGGCGTGTTGCGCGCCGT
>CAYNXE010000039.1:0-6158 GCA_964400995.1 uncultured Odoribacter sp. | reverse complement strand
ATCCGTGCCCTGGACCGGCTGGTTCCGGTGCTGGATGTCAACCCGATTGTCCAGCAGCATTTGTTGCAATTTTTGATTAAAGGTTTCGAGACGATGGGTATGGAGGAGGTTTTGGCGCATATTTCTTCCAATTATCTCCAGCAGTGCGGCAGTGATTCGGATATTACCAAGCAGCGTCTGGAAGCTTATGGCAAGATGGCGGTCGGGCAGAAGGTGCCGGATTTTACGTTGAACGATGCCCAGGGACAGCCGTTTAATCTTTATGACGATATTTCTCCCTATACGCTGATTTTGTTTTGGCATACCCAGTGCGGACATTGCCAGATGTTGATGAAGGATTTGCCGGAATTGAGCAAGGAGGGGCTTTTCAGCAAGCATCAGGTGCGAATTGTCGGTGTTTCCGTTGACGAGAACCAGGAAGCCTGGGAGAAGTTTTCCGAAACTTATCAATTGGACTGGGTCAATACGTTTACGGAAGGCAGTTTCCGAAGCCAGACCGCTTCGGATTATAATCTTTTTGCTACCCCGACGATGTTTCTCGTTGATTCCGACCACAATATCGTCAGCAAACCGCTGACGTTGGAGGAGTTGAAGAAGAGCATCGGACAGTTGAAGTGAGTTTATAAGGTTCATAAAGTTTATAAAGTAGAAAGTTCGTAAAGTTTACAAACTTTCTACTTTAATCATTCTTTGTAGTACACTCGTTTTACCCGGTGGGATACGCTGGTGAGGATTTCGTAGGGGATGGTGCCTAGTTTGTCCGAGAGTTCCGTTACCGGGATGTGTTTGCCGAAGATTTCCACTTCGTCTCCGACTTGGGCGTCCGAGTCGGTGATGTCGAGCATACAGGCGTCCATACAGATGTTGCCGACAATAGGGACTCTTTGTCCGCGCACCATTACTTCGCCTACGCCGCAGCTCAGGTGACGGTCGAGTCCGTCCGCATAGCCTACCGGGATGACGGCTATCCTGGAATCCCGGGACAATATTCCTTTTCTGCCGTATCCGACGGTCTGGTCCGCCTTGACGTTCCGGATGGCGGCGATGTATGTCTTGAAGGAGCTGACCGGTTGCAAGGCGGCTCCGGCGGCACTGATGCCGTGCAGTCCGATGCCCAGGCGTACCATATCGAAGGCGTATTGCGGGAAGCGTTCGATGCCGGCGGAGTTCAAGATGTGCCGGACGATGTGGTGGCTGAAATGCGCCTGTATCTCTTCGGTCATCCGGATGAAGCGGTTGATTTGGTCCAGCGTGAATGCGTCGTGTTTTGCTTCGTCGCTTCCTGCCAGGTGCGAGAACATTGAGCGGAGGACGACTTGGCGTTTGGTCTGGAAGAAGCGGATGAGTTCCGGCAGTTCTTCCGCATCCAGTCCGGAACGGTTCATCCCGGTGTTCAGTTTCAGGTGTACCGGATATTGCTCGATGCCGTGCTTGGTCAGTGCCTCGTTGAAATCCCTCAGCAGGTCCAGGGAATAGATTTCGGGTTCGAGGTTGAATTCAATCATATTGTCGAACGCTTCCGGTTCGGGGTTCATCACCGCTATCGGCATCGTGATGCCGGCGGCTCTCAGCACCACTCCTTCGTCCACGTAGGCGACCATCAGGTAGTTGACGCCCTGGTACTGGAGAAGGCTGGCTATTTCCCCGGCTCCGCTGCCGTAGGCAAAGGCCTTTACCATAACGGCAATCATCGTGTGGGCGGGAAGCTGGGAACGGAAGTGGTTCAGGTTGTGCACCATAGCGTCCAGGTCCACTTCCAGCACGGTGTTGTGCGATTGTTTTTGCAGGAATCCGGCGATGTATTCGAACCGGAATTTTCGGGCGCCTTTGATCAGAATGACCTGGTCTTTGAAGTCTTCCCGGTTTTCCTGGCGCAGGAAGCTGTCGGTGTTTTTGTAGAAACGGCAGCGGGGAAGCTGAAAGCAAGGTTTGTAGCGTGACAGGGTTTCACCGATGCCGATGAACAGGGAGACTTGGGCTTTTTCCAATAGCCGGGCGACTTCCTGGTACAATTCTTTTTCTTCGTTGCCCGTGCCGATGAAGTCCGACAGAATCACCACTTTTTCTCTGCCGGCATCCTGCATAGACAGGGTGTTCAGTGCCAGGTGGAAGGAGGCGGCGTCGGAGTTGTAGTAGTCGTTAATCAGGACGCAGCGGTTGATGCCGTCCTTGATTTCCATTCGCATTGCGATGGGTTGCAGGGCTTCTACTTTTGCGGCGATGTATTCGGGGCTTTTTCCTTTGAGTAGTAGCAGGCAGACGGCATTCATACAGTTTTCAAAAGATGCGGTGTCTGCAAAGGGGATGCGGAAGCGGTAGGTGGTTTCCTGCCATTCCAACACGATTTCCCTGCCTTGTTCGCCGGGGGTGTTTTTCAGGATGCGGACGGTTGCTTTTGGCCCTTCTCCCCACAGGAGTGTTTTTTCGGGGGAAACCATACGCAGCAGTTGATCCATCGCTTCTCCTTCCTGCCCGATGAGGTGTTTGCAGTCCTTGAACAATATGGCTTTCTCCTGCAATTTCTGGGCGGGGGAGGTGAAGTTTTCCCCGTGGGCGTCTCCCAGGTGGGTGAAGATGCCGATGTCGGGGCGTATCATTTGTTGCAGGCGTTGCATTTCTCCCGGCAGGGATATGCCGGCTTCGATGATTGCCAGGCGGCACTGTTTGCCGATGCCCAGGAGGGACAGGGGCACGCCGATTTGCGAGTTGTAGCTCCGGGGGCTCCGGTATGTACCCGGTTCGTCGGATAGCATTTGGTATAGCCATTCTTTGACGATGGTTTTGCCGTTGCTTCCGGTGATGCCGACTATTTCCGCCGGCACTTTTTCCCGGTGCCGGGTGGCCAGTTGCTGTAATGCCGCGAGAACGTCCGGAACCTGGAAGAAGTTCGCTTCCCGGAATTCGGCGTATTCCGGAAGCAGGTCGCTGACGACGAAGTTGCGGACACCTCGTCCGTAGAGTTCTTCCACGTAGCGGTGGCCGTCGTGGTTTACTCCTTTCAGGGCGAAAAACAGTGTGTTTTCGGGCTGGTTTACGGCACGGCTGTCCGTGCACGCTTCGTTGATTTCAAACTCTTTCTCTCCGCTGGCTTTGACTTTCAAAACCGTTGCAATTTCGTTGCTGTTCATAGATTTCGATGCTAATGCGACGCTTACAGGAGCGGTGCGAACAGGCGGGCGACGGATTCGTACAGTTGTTCTTTTTTGGAACGAAACTTCCATTTTTGGATGACTTCGTTCGTGCTGTCCTGCAAATCCTTGATGAAGTCCGTCGCCAGTTCTTTCACTACTTCCCGGTCGTATATAATCAGACTCACTTCAAAATTCTGTTCAAAACTTCTGAGGTCCATATTGGCGGTGCCCACGCTTGCCACTTGTCCGTCCACGATAATCACTTTGCTGTGGTTGATGCCTTTCCGGTACCAGTATATTTTCACGCCGGCTTCCAGCAGTTCTTGCACGTAGGAGCGGGTACACCAGTGGGTCAGCCGCGAATCGGATTTGTGGGGCAGCAGCAGTCGGACGTCCACTCCGCTCATCGCTGCCGTTTTCAGGGAGTTCAGGGTGGTTTCTCCCGGCATAAAGTAGGGGGTGGAGATGAAGACGTATCGCTTTGCCATATTGATGAGCGTGAAATAGGTCTGCTGTATGGATGCCCAGTCGCTGTCCGGACCGGAAGCCACCGTCTGCACCAGCACGTGGCTGTCCGACTGGATGTAGGGCAGGTATTCGTTTTTGTTCAGCAGCAGTTCCTGGCGGACGAAGTACCAGTCTATCAGAAAGACGACTTGCAGGGAGGTCACGGCTTCTCCTTCGACTTTCAGGTGGGTGTCCCGCCAGATGCCGATGTGCGGCAGTCCGTCCACGTAGCGGTCGGCGATGTTCAGTCCGCCGACAAATCCGGTCTTGCCGTCGATGACGGCGATTTTCCGGTGGTTCCGGTAATTGGCTTTGTTGGCGAAGTGGAAGCGTACCGGCAGGAAGGGATAGATTTGGATGCCTGCTTTCCGGACTTCCCGGATGAATTCTTTCGACAGGCTCCAGGAGCCTACGTCGTCGTAGATGATGCGGATTTCCACGCCTTCCCGGGCTTTGCGGAGGAGAATGTCTTTCAGTCGGGCGGTGAGCCGTCCTTCGGCGATGATGTAGTATTCCAGGTGGATGAATTTCCGGGCGTCTTCCAATGCCTGAAACAGCGCCTGGAAAGTTTCTTCGCCGTTGTGGAGCACTTGTATCCGGTTGAATCGGGTGAGCAGCGCTTTGCTGTTGTTCAGGAGCAGGGTCATCAGTTTCCGGACTTCGGCGCTTTCTTTTTTTTGCAGGAATTCCGATTTCTTAATCCATTGCTTCTGGTCCTCGCTCATATATTGCAACCATTTCATATCCCCCAGTCCTTTCATCGAGAACATTTTGATTTTTCGGTAGTTGACGCCGAAATAGAGGTAGAAGAGAAAGCCTATCAGGGGGACGGTGACCAGCACGATGATCCACGCAAGGGTACGCACCGGGTTCCGGTTTTCAAGTATGACGTTGAAGACCACGCTTGCTACCGTGAAAACATAGAGGGCGATTAAAACATATATGCCAATCTGTAACCAGGACATAAAATTAGTTGTACCTTTGCGTTATGAACACGATTTGTCATTTGACACAATACGCTCTGCAAGAGCTGAAAGATTCATATCCAGCCTCCGAAATCCGGAGTATTTGCCGTATCATCTATATGGATGTCTTGCGGTTCACAAATATAGATATCCATTTGAGAAAAAACGAGATTTTGGAGAAAAGCTTTGCAAATAAATTTATGGAAATCGTCGCCCTGTTGAAGTCGGGGCATCCGATTCAGTATGTCCTGGGGGAGACGGAGTTTGCCGGGTTGCGGTTTGAGGTGGACGCTTCCACGCTGATTCCCCGTCCGGAAACGGGGGAGCTGGTGCGGTGGGTGGACGGGTGTCTGGATGCCGGGCGGAAGGTGCTTGACATCGGGACGGGAAGCGGATGTATCGCCGTCGCCCTGGCGCACTTGCATCCCGATTGCCGGATTTCGGGCGTCGATGTTTCCGCCGGGGCGATTGCCGTTGCCTCCCGGAATGCCGGGCGCAACGGGGTGGAGGTGGAATGGCGGACGGGGGATATTTTGCGTTTCGAGCAGGAGCGGTGGGATAGCTACGATGTGTTGGTCAGCAATCCCCCATACGTCCGGGAGAGCGAAAGGGCAGATATGGAGGAGCGGGTGTTGCGGTTTGAACCGTCGGGGGCGTTGTTTGTGCCGGACGAGGACCCTTTGCTGTTTTACCGCCGGATATGCGAGTTCGGCAGGGAGCACCTGAACCGCCGGGGCTTGCTGTTTTTTGAAATCAATGAGGCGTTGGGCGCTGAAACCTTGCAACTAATGGAACGATACGGCTATGCCAATCTGGAACTCCGGCAGGATTTTTGCGGAAAGGACAGGATGGTGAAAGCGGAATTTCTTTAAATGATGAGTTATGACTACAGAACACGCCCTCCGCATCGTAACGGGATTGTGCAGTAAGAAGGAGTACTGCACGGCGGACATCCTGTCCAAGCTCCGCAAGTGGGAGATTGCCGAGGAGGATATCCGGAAGATGATGGCTTTTCTGTATCAGTATAAGTTTGTCGATGATGCCCGCTTTGCCCGGATATATGCGGAGGATAAGTTTCGCTTTAATCATTGGGGGATGCAGAAGATTGTGATGATGTTGCGGAGGAAGGGCATTGCGTCGGAGGTTATCGAGGAGGCGCTGGAGGCGGCGGATATCCGGAATTACCGGGAGGAATGTGAAGCCTTGCTGGCGCAAAAGATGAGGAGTTTGAAGGAACAGGATCCTTATAAGTTGAAAGCGAAGTTGTTCCGGTTTGGGGCGGGGCGGGGGTTTGATTTCGATACCCTCCATTCCTGCCTGCAAAATTTGCTACCGGAGGGGTAGTTCATAAAGTTTGTAAAGTTTGTAAAGTTATAAAGTTCATAAAGTTTATAAGGTTTGGGGGTGGGATGGTTTCTGCTTTTTTCGGGGAGGAGGGGCGCTTTTGATGTTTCTTGTCGTTTTCTGTTGTGCAATGTCGGTAAAGATTTGCTGAAGATTCGGTGAAGAAAGGCAACAACAACTGTTTCACTTTTGGTACATCGCCTATATATTA
>CAYNXE010000038.1:0-14258 GCA_964400995.1 uncultured Odoribacter sp. | reverse complement strand
TGTATCATTAAATTCGTCTTCCGGTGCAAACCCGAATATCTTTTTCACATCCGGCGCCCCGTAAATGTTCACTCGCTGCACGTTGGTTTCCTCCTCCAAGGTGATGTTCTTCTCCTCGTCTGTGTACCTCAAGCTGAGCGACACGTCGCAAGGCTTCACTCCCGTCGGCTGATGAAAGACCACCCACAGCGAATCCAGCTTGGGACCGAACCATTTTTCATAGGTGCATACGTTTTGTATCGTATCATAAATCGACTCCGCACCGGAGATGTTGGGGGTGTATTCCGTACCGGGCGGATTGTCCTCGAAATTTTCCTTGACAATCAGCAACGAGTCGCCCCCGGCTTCGATGCAACGCCGGAACGGATCGTCGGGACCCACCTTGAAATCTGCCCACAGCATCTTGTTGAAAACCATGCAATAATAAATCTTCCCGTCCGACATCTGCAATTGTATTTCGTGCTTGCCGACAGAAAAGTCTTTGGTTATCTTGTTGTTGGAGAGAGCAAGGGGCGTCCACTCCGATTTGGCATCCCACTTGACCATCGTCGGTTTGTCAGTTTCCGAAAAATCAAGCGTCAACTTCAAGTTCTCCTTATATCGATTATAGGCGGAGTTGATGATCCAAATCGTATCTTTGTCTAACTTTATCTTTTCCTCTTTTGTCGTATAATCCGCCCCCTTCACATCGGCAAAAGACATTAGCAAGCATACTCCCAAAAAACAGACACTCAATAAAAACCTATACATATCCCTTTATTGTTTTGTGTACACAATCTCTCTAAGTTCGCAAAAATAATAATATTTTAAACACAAGATTCCAATGGCGGTTAATTTTAACACACGACAGCGCAACAAAACTCCCCCATCCGTAAATTCCCGTTATCCAGCAACAGTGATAATCCACCAGTTGACCTATATCTTGAAAGCACCATTTCGACAAAGCGCAAACAAGTTTGCTTTTATTAAGATTTATCCATATCTTTGACACTATCATTTTAATTCAAAAGACATGCTACCTAAATTTCTTATCGCGGACAATTCACAGGAAGCCATCGACTTGGTTTTCGTCGTGCATACCGAAAAGCCGCGTTGCATCATCCAGTGCGATTTCGACGGGTTTTACAGCAACCAGAAAATCTACTGGATCGACCAGGAACCCCTGAGCCAGGACGACGTGGACGCCCTGCTGGAAGAAGCCGAGGATTTCTTTGAATCGGAACTGGACAACCAGGAAGCTCTGTACGACGAGGAGGAAGAAGAGGACTGATCCCTCCCGGACATGAAAAGATTGAACAGATTAAAATACAAGCACGATGAAATACAGCAAGGAAGATTTAAAGCTATTTAAGGAAAAAGAGATAAAAGCCGGCGACATCGACCATCAGCTCGCCAATTTTGAAAAAGGATTCGCCTTCGTAAACCTGGCGGAACCGGCAACGACAGACAACGGCATCGTCCGCATCGCCCCGGAAGAGGAAGAGCATTTGCTCGGAAATTACGAACAGGCGTGCCAAAAGTCGGACATATTAAAAATGGTGCCGGCATCCGGCTCCGCTACCCGCATGTTCAAGGACCTGTTTCATTTCATGGACACCTACCACGGCACAACCGAGGAATTCCTGGAGTTTGTACAGGCGAAAGAAGCGGGCAGCATGCACCATTTCTTTTTGAAACTGGACGAACTGCCTTTCTTCAACCGCCTGTCCGCCGCCATGTGGCATGACGGGAAAGACATCCAGAAGATGATAGAGAAACGGGAATTCAACGAAATCCTGAAATACATTTTAGGCAAGAAAGGGCTGAACTACGGCAATACCCCGAAAGGATTGGTGGACTTCCACGTTTACCGGGATTTTGTGCGCACGGCGTTCGACGAACACATCGTGGAAGGAGCCTTGTATGCCAGCAACGGCAAGACAGCCGCCCTGCATTTCACGGTGTCCGAAGAATACGTGGACCTGTTCAAAGCCCGTCTGAAAAAAGTGACCAAGGTCTTTGAAAAGATGTTCAACATCAAATACGACGTCACCTTTTCCATCCAGAAACCCGCTACCGATACGGTCAGCATCGACGAGAACGGCGACATCCTGCGGGACGAGGACGGGAACATCGTCTTCCGTCCGGGAGGCCACGGGGCGTTGATTTACAACCTCAACGAACTGAAAGCGGACATTATTTTCATCAAGAACATCGACAACGTCATTCCCGACCGCTCCAAAGGCGACACGGTCAAATACAAGAAACTGCTGGCAGGCGTCCTGACGGACATCCAACAGAAACTATTCGGTTATCTGGAACTGCTGGACAAGAAGCCGACAGACGAACAACTGCGTGAAATCGAAGCGTTTCTGCCCGGCATCGGCTACCGGGAAGCCGAAGGAAAGACGTTCAAAGACCAAAAAGAACGCATCAAGCACCTCCAGGAGATACTGAACCGTCCCCTCCGCGTCTGCGGCATGGTGAAGAACGAAGGGGAGCCCGGCGGCGGTCCGTTCTGGGTAAAAGCCAAGGACGGCAGTCTGCGCCTGATGATTGTGGAATCCGCACAAATCGACCTGAAAAACAAAGACCAGAAAAAGATATTCGACCACTCCACCCATTTCAATCCGGTGGACCTGGTTTGCGGCATCCGGAACTACAAGGGCAAGAAATTCGACTTGGAGAAATTCATCGACCCGGAACAGGGATTCATCACCAACAAGTCGTACAAAGGCAAGGACATCAAGGTACAGGAATTACCGGGACTCTGGAACGGCGCCATGGGCAACTGGAACACCGTATTTGTCGAAGTACCCCTGACCACGTTCACGCCGGTCAAGACGGTTTTCGACCTGTTCCGCTTTGAACACCGCAATGTCATCAAAAGATAACCCCGCGCGGGTTATTTTTTGATCCTGACCCAACACATCGCTCATGGAAAAAAAACGCAATTACCTGTTATTGGCCCTGCGAGGATGCGCCATGGGAGCGGCAGACGTGGTGCCCGGCGTATCGGGCGGCACGATCGCTTTCATCACCGGCATTTACGAGGAACTCATCCATTCCGTCAAAAGCATCGACGCGGAGGCGTTGAAATGGCTGTTCACCCTGAAATGGAAAGCCTTTTGGAAAAAAATCAACGGCACATTCCTGATTTCCGTGGTGGCAGGCATCGCCATTTCCATTTTCTCGCTCGCCCGACTGATGACCTGGCTGCTGGAGCATCATCCCATTTACATCTGGTCTTTTTTCTTCGGACTGATTATCGCCTCCTCGCTGTTGGTGGCAAGGGAAATCAAGCAATGGAACCCGGTCTCTGTCATCGCCCTGCTTGCCGGCACAGGCATCGCCTACGCCATAACCGTCATGACTCCGGCAGAAACTCCGGATGCCTGGTGGTTCATCCTCCTTTCCGGCGCCATCGCCATCTGCGCCATGATTTTGCCGGGCATTTCGGGTGCATTCATCCTGCTCCTCATGGGGAAATACACCTATATCCTCGGAGCGGTCAGCCGGTTGGAGGTCAGCGTCTTATTGCTTTTTGTCATCGGAGCCGTCATCGGAATCGTCAGTTTCTCGCACCTGCTGTCCTGGTTGCTGAAAAATCACCACGCCCCGACCATCTCGCTGCTGACCGGCTTTATGCTCGGTTCGCTGAACAAGGTATGGCCCTGGAAAGAAACGCTTCAAACCTACGTCAACAGCCACGGTGTGGAAAAAGCACTGGTGGAAAGCAACGTTTCCCCCTGCCGTTTCGGCGAACTGACCCAGTCCGACCCGATGCTCTGGGAAGCCGTCCTGATGTGCGTGGCAGGTTTCGCGCTCATCTATGGCATGGAAGCATTCGCCCGCAGAATACAGAAAAAATCATAAACCGACCCCATGGACCTGTACGGAATCATCGGCTATCCGCTTGGACATAGTCGCTCGCCGCAATATTTCAACGAACGTTTTCAAAAGACGGGTGTGGATGCGCAATACCTGCCTTTTGAAATGGAGGACATCCGGGAACTGGAAAAATTACTGGAACGGCATCCCCGGCTGAAGGGATTTAACGTCACCATTCCGCACAAACAAAACATCCTGCCGTTTTTGGACGAAATCAGCGACGAAGCGCAGGCTATCGGTGCCGTCAACTGCGTAAGGGTTGAACACCGCGACGGCAAAGTCCGCCTCTCCGGATACAACACGGACATGCACGGTTTCCGGAAAGCACTCCTGGAGTTCATTCCCCAAGGCATGGACAAAGCCCTGATTCTGGGCAACGGAGGTGCCGCCAAGGCGGTACGCTATGCCCTGCACTCCCTGCAAATGGAGGTACTGACCGTGTCGCGCACCCCGAAACAGGCGGATGAAATCGGCTATGCGGACGTGCGTCGCTACCTGCCGGATTTCCGGCTCATCGTCAACACCACTCCCTTGGGTACCTGGCCCCGCACCGAAAGCTGTCCGGCACTCCCCTACGAACTGCTGACCCCGGAACATTACCTCTTCGACCTGGTTTACAATCCCGAAACCACCACCTTCATGCAAAAAGGCAAGGCTGCCGGGGCGCATGCCTGCAACGGACAAGCCATGTGGGCGGAGCAAGCCGAAAAGAATTGGGAAATCTGGCGGATTTCCTGAGTTTCGCACCGGCATGCAAATGCCCTTTTTACGGATTTCAGCATTTTTCTACGACATCGCAACGATAAATGAGAAATTTACCCTATATTTGTATAGGATTAAATTGTAAAACAATTCATTATGTGGAATGCCGTTTGGACGTGGGCTGGCGAGAACTATCCTATCTTGCTTCTGTTTGTGGTGGCTGTAGCTTTAGTATGGATGATCGCAAAGTTTTATTACACCCGGTTCGTGAAGTTTGAAAAGCAAATCAAAGATTTGCCGTGTCATACCCATGAGCAAACCCATCAAAAGATACTGGATAGTTTGAACACGGTCATCACCTACCTGAAAATGAAAGATTCCAAAGCAGCCGTCTTATTTTCTCAGAAAGAAAGTCCAAGAAAGCTGAATCCATCAGGGCGGCACATTTTTGACGATTGCAACGGCATGCTTTTTTTAGAAGAAAACAAGAAAATATTGTTGTCCGCAATCGCCGCCAAAGCACCCAAAACGGCTCTTGATGTCGAAAATGTCGCTAATGAGGTTTTAATAGAAAGGCTGGATTCGGATATTTTCAATGACATAAAGGCGTGGGTATATGAAAGACCGCCGGTGAAAGTTGAAATTCAAGGCATGGACAAAGAATATGCCATTGCCATGAATGATGTGTGCTTCATATTGAGTTTGCCCTTGCGGGATATGTATCTCGATTTACACTCAGAGCTAAAAACAGAATAAAACCACCGGTCACCATCCCCCTATGCCTTATCCTCTTACAAAAAACTTTATAAACTGACATACTATGCAAAAACAGCTATTATTAGGTGTTGAAGCCATTGCTCAAGGAGCCCTTGACAGCGGCATTTCCGGAGTTTACGCTTATCCGGGAACACCATCGACAGAAATCACAGAGTACATACAAGATTCCAAAGAGGCTATCCGCCGCAACGTACACCGGGCGTGGGCAGCCAACGAGAAAACGGCCATGGAGTCCGCATTGGGCATGTCCTATGCCGGCAAGCGCGCCCTGGTCTGCATGAAACACGTGGGCATGAACGTGGCAGCCGACTGCTTCATGAACGCCGCAATCACAGGTGCCAACGGAGGCTTGGTGATCACGGCAGCCGACGACCCCTCCATGCACTCCTCTCAAAACGAGCAAGATTCCCGGGCATACGGCAAATTCGCCCTGATTCCGATTCTGGAGCCTTCCAATCAACAGGAAGCCTATGAGATGACCCGGTACGGCTTCGCCCTCTCGGAAACCGTTGGCAGTCCGGTATTGATGCGCATCACCACCCGGCTGGCGCATTCACGTGCCGGCGTCACCCCGTCCGAAGCCTTGCCGGAAAATCACCTGCACCTGCCGGAAAACAAACGGCAATTCGTGCTGTTGCCCGCCATTGCCCGGAAGCAATACAAACTGTTGCTGGACAAGCAGGCAGATTTCGTCAAAGCGTCCGAGCAGTCTCCCTTCAACAGCTACACGGACGGAGAAGACAAGTCGCTGGGTATCATCGCCTGCGGCATCTCCTACAATTACCTGATGGAAAACTGCAACGGCTCGTGCAAACATCCGGTCGTTAAAGTCAGCCAATACCCGCTTCCCCGGAAGATGATCAAACGCCTTCTTCGGGAATGCGACCGAATCCTGGTGCTGGAAGAAGGCTACCCGATTGTCGAAGAACTGCTGAAAGGCTATCCCGGCCTGGAAAACATTTCCGGACGGCTGGACGGCACCCTGCCCCGGGACGGCGAACTGAACCCGGACCTGGTTGCACAGGCATTGGGTATGCCCGCGGCAATGGAAACCCCGGTGCCGGAAATCGTGGCACCTCGCCCGCCCGCACTCTGCAACGGATGCAGCCACCGGGACGTGTACAAGGCATTGAACGAAGTCATCGCCACCTACGGAGAAGGACGTGTGTTCTCTGACATCGGTTGCTACACCTTGGGCGCCCTGCCTCCTTTCCAATCCATCAACAGTTGCGTGGACATGGGTGCTTCCATCACCATGGCAAAAGGAGCCTGCGATGCAGGACTGTTTCCGACCGTGGCGGTCATCGGCGACTCGACTTTCACGCATTCCGGCATGACCGGTCTGCTGGACGCCGTTAACGAACATACCCCGATCACCGTCATCATCTCGGACAACGAATCCATTTCCATGACCGGCGGGCAGGAATCTTCCGCTTTGGGAAAAATAGAATCCATCTGTCGGGGCATCGGTGTGGAGCCTGAACACATCCGAGTATTGCTCCCCGTGCCCAAGAACCACGAGGAGCTGTGCCGAATCATCCGTGAAGAACTGGAATACAAAGGCGTGTCCGTCATCATCCCCCGAAGGATATGTATTCAAAAAGCGGCACGGGATGCCAAGAAAGCCAAGAAATAAAGCAATATCACAAAAAACGAAATCATGAAAACAGACATCATATTAGCAGGAGTAGGCGGACAAGGCATCCTGTCCATTGCGGCAGCCTTAGGCTCCGCCGCCATCACCAACAATTTGCACATGAAACAGGCGGAGACTCACGGCATGAGCCAGCGCGGCGGAGACGTGCAGTCCTTTATGCGCATATCCGACCAACCGATCTACTCCGACCTGATTGCCAAGGGCAGTGCAGACATCATCCTGTCCGTAGAACCCATGGAAGCCCTGCGCTATCTGCCTTATCTGCGGCAAGGAGGATACGTGGTGACCAATGCCACCCCGTTCATCAACATTCCGGACTATCCGGATACGGAGGTGCTGATGAAAACCTTGCGGGCATTGCCCCACCAGGTGGTCATCGACGCCGACGGCATCGCCAAGGAAACGGCAGGAAACGTCCGTGCCAGCAACTTTGTCATGCTGGGTGCCGCCTCCCCGTTCATCGAAATCCCGTTTGAATACCTGGAAAAAGGCATCCGCGCCATTTTCGCCCGCAAAGGAGAAGAGGTCGTCGAAATGAACCTGAAAGCCTTGCGCGCAGGTCGCGAATTTGCACAAAACTATTAATTGTATTATTTTTACCTCCTCAAATGGGGTGTCTTGTCGCATTCATTGTGAAATTGAAATATTAATCTTGAAATTCTTTCAACAGAGACAATCATTGAAGGAAAGGTAACTTAAATAACGTAATATGAAAGGACTGAAAATTGTTGTTCTTGCCAAGCAGGTTCCCGACACCAGAAATGTGGGGAAAGATGCGATGAAAGCAGACGGAACTGTAAACAGGGCCGCTCTTCCTGCTATTTTTAATCCGGAAGACTTGAATGCCCTGGAACAGGCTTTGAGATTAAAAGATAAGATTGAAGGAACCACCGTACACATCCTGACCATGGGTCCGGGACGTGCGGCGGAAATTATCCGGGAAGCCATGTTCCGCGGAGCTGACGGAGGCTATCTGTTGTCCGACCGCGCCTTTGCCGGTTCGGATACGCTGGCTACGTCCTACGCCCTGGCGTGCGCCTTGAAAAACCTGAAAGCCGACTTGCTGATATGCGGTCGCCAGGCCATCGACGGCGACACGGCACAGGTGGGTCCCCAGGTAGCTGAAAAACTGGGTCTTCCCCAAGTGACATACGCCGAGGACATTCTGGAATGCACTGAAAAGAAAATGACCATCAAACGCCGTCTGGAAAGAGGCATCGAGGTAGTGGAATGCCCGCTGCCCTGCGTGGTGACCGTCAACGGTTCCGCAGCTCCCTGCCGTCCCCGGAACGCCCGTTTCGTCATGAAATACAAATACGCCCGTGCCGCCCAGGAACTCCAGGACGCCAATGAAGATTACACGCATCTGCTGAACGAACGCCCCTACCTGAAAATCACCGAATGGAGCGTCAACGACATCACTTGCAATCCTCAGGATTTGGGGTTGAGCGGTTCGCCGACCAAAGTGAAAACCATCGAGAACGTCGTGTTCCAGGCCAAAGAAGCCAAAGTGCTGGAGCCTACCGATGAAGCAATCGATGCGATGATGAAAGAACGGCTTGTAAACCACACGTTTGGGTAATCATTTACGATTGGCGGTTCAAGACCGGTTCCGGTCATCGAACCAAAGGTCAAAATCAAAAATCAAATTATGAACAGTGTATTTGTATATTGCGAAATAGAAGAGGGAGTGGTTGCAGACGTAAGCCTTGAACTGCTGACCAAAGGACGTACCCTCGCCACCGAACTGGGTGTAAAACTGGAAGCCATTGTATTGGGCAGCAACCTGAATGGCGTAGAAAAACAAGTGTTCCCTTACGGCGTAGATGTGCTGTGGGTAGGGGACGACAAACGTCTGGCACCCTATACCACCCTGCCGCACACCTCCATTCTGGTGAACTTGTTCAAACAAGAGCAGCCGCAAATTGCCTTCATGGGCGCATCCAGCATCGGCCGCGACCTGGGTCCCCGGGTATCCTCGGCATTGCACAGCGGTCTGACTGCCGACTGTACCAGCCTGGAAATCGGAGACTACGAAGACAAGAAAAACGAGAAAGTCTATCATAACCTGCTGTACCAAATCCGTCCGGCTTTCGGCGGAAACATCGTTGCCACCATCGTGAATCCGGATTGCCGTCCGCAAATGGCCACCGTCCGCGAAGGCGTGATGAAGAAAGAGGTTTTCAATGCCAACCACAAGGGAGAAATCAAGAGCATCGACGTGAACAAGTTCACTTCACCGGAAGATTTCGTCATCCACGTGATTGAACGTCAAATGGAAAAATCGAAAGTAAACCTGAAAGCGGCGCCGATTATCGTTGCCGGAGGTTACGGAGTAGGTTCCAAGGAAAACTTCCAATTGCTGCATGAACTGGCAAGCGTACTGGGCGGTGAAGTAGGTGCTTCCCGTGCCGCCGTCGATGCCGGCTTCTGCGAACACGAACGCCAGATTGGACAAACGGGAACGACCGTGCGCCCCAAATTGTATATCGCCTGCGGTATCTCCGGACAAATCCAGCATACGGCAGGTATGGAAGAATCCGCCATGGTGATTGCCATCAATACCGACAAAAACGCTCCGATTCACAAATTCGCCGATTACGTGATTACCGGAGACTTGAACGTCGTTATCCCCAAGATGATCCAATATGAGAATAAAAACAGCAAGTAATAAAAATTTAAAATATGGCTAATTTTTATACAGACAACGAAGATATAAAATTCCATTTGGGCCACCCGCTCATGGAAAAAATCGTCACGCTGAAAGAACGGAACTACACGGAAGCTCAGCAGTATGACAACGCACCCCGCGATTTTGAAGATGCGATTGACAACTACGACAAGGTGCTGGAAATCGTCGGAGAAATCTGCGGCGACGTCATTGCCGTCAATGCGGAATCCGTAGATGCAGAAGGTCCGCAGGTGATTGACGGACACGTGAAATATGCCGCCGGCACGCAGCAGAACATCGATGTCATCAACCAAGCTGGTTTGAACGGCATTTCCCTGCCCCGCAAGTACAACGGCTTGAACTTCCCGATTACCCCGTTCATCATGGCTGCCGAACTGGTTGCCCGTGCCGATGCAGGATTACAGAACATCTGGGGATTGCAGGACTGTGCGGAAACCATCAATGAATTTGCCAGCGAAGAACAAAAAGCCAAGTACCTGCCGCGGGTTTCCGCCGGCGAGACCTGTGCCATGGACCTGACCGAACCGGATGCGGGTTCCGATTTGCAGGCAGTTCAACTGAAAGCCACCTACAACGAAAAAGACGGACAGTGGTACCTGAACGGCGTGAAGCGGTTCATCACCAACGGTGACGGTCACATCTCACTGGTACTGGCACGTTCCGAAGAAGGTACAAACGACGGACGCGGCTTGTCCATGTTCATCTATGACCGGAACAGCAATGCCGTAACGGTTCGCCGCATCGAAAACAAGCTGGGTATCAAAGGATCTCCGACTTGCGAACTGGTGTTCAAGAACGCACCGGCAGAACTGGTGGGCGAACGCAAAATGGGTTTGATTAAATACGTGATGGCGTTGATGAACGCCGCCCGTCTGGGTATCGGCGGACAGTCCGTAGGTATTGCGGAAGCCGCTTACCGCGAGGGATTGAAATACGCCCAGGAGCGGAAGCAATTCGGAAAAGCCATCATCGAATTCCCGGCTATCTACGAAATGCTGAGCAATATGGAAGCCAAACTGCACGGTATTCGCTCCGTATTATATGAAACCGCCCGCTTCGTGGATGTTTACAAAACCTATTACCACATTTCCAAGGAAAGGGCTTTGGACAAGGACGAACGCAACGAAATGAAAGAGTACCAGAAACTGGCAGACATTTATACGCCATTGCAGAAGTTGTTCGCCAGCGAATACGCCAACGAGATTACCTACGACGCGCTGCAAATCCACGGTGGTTCAGGCTTTATGAAGGATTACCCCATTCAGCGGTATGTTCGGGATGCCCGCATCACCAACATCTATGAAGGCACTTCGCAGTTGCAGGTCGTTGCCGCCATCCGTGGCGTGACCACCGGACAGTATGCAAAATACATCCGGGACGTTTACGAGAAAAACACCATCAAGCCGGAGCACGAATATCTGCGGGAAACCCTGAAGTGCATGACCAGCCAGCTGGAATCCTGCACCGCCAAGGTTGCCGAAGCCGGAAATACGGAATACACCGACTTCCATGCTCGCCGGTTGGTTGAAATCGCCGGATACACCATTATCGGCTACCTGTTGTTGCAAGACGCTCAACGGTGCGACAAATACGAAAAGTCCGCAGAAATCTTCATCAACTACGGAAAAGCGAAAGTTGCCGCCCATGCCGAATTCATCAACAGCTTCGACCCGGACAAACTGGGTATGTACAAAAAAAGCTGACGGCATAAACGAAACGGCGAATGAGCAGCGTTTGGATTTCCAAACGAGCCAACTGCACATTTCAGAAAAAAACGTCCTTTACCCCGGTAAAGGGCGTTTTTTCGTAAACAAACAGCTAAATTTTCGTTAAACTCACGACACAGATTCCAGATTCTCATCGAATTGATTATTTTTAACCTGCGATTTCGGGGACGTTTTCCGACGGCATCCGAAATTATTTAATGTGCATTTAACTCAAGACAACAAAAACACATGAATCTAATCAAAGTCATCCTGACAGGGATTTGCGCCCTGTTGTTTTCCGGGCTGACGGCTCAGGAAAACCCGCTATGGCTACGCTACCCGTCCATTTCCCCGGACGGAAAGACCATAGCATTCTGTTACAAAGGGGATATTTTCTTAGTCGGCAGCGAAGGCGGCAAAGCCACTCAGCTGACCACGCATTCCGCCTATGACAGCCATCCCGTATGGTCCCCGGACGGCAAAACGATTGCCTTTGCTTCCACCCGGGACGGCGGCAGAGACCTTTTCACCGTTCCGGTAACCGGAGGAACCCCGAAACGCCTGACGACGTTTTCCGGAACAGCCATTCCCGAATGCTATACCCCCGACGGAGAACACATCCTGTATCGCAGTTCCATGATGCCCGACCAGGCATACGGCCACTACCCCAGCCAGGGACAGGTGTATTCCGTTTCCGTAAACGGCGGCAGACCGGAACAGTTCCTGACCTTTGACGCCTACAACATCCGCTTCAACAAAGCCGGCGACAAAATCGTCTATCACGACCGCAAAGGCTATGAGGATGAATGGCGGAAACACCACAAATCCTCGATATGCCGGGATATCTGGGTGCACGACCTGAAAAGCGGCAACTTCACCAACCTGACTCACGGGCAGGTGGAAGACCGTTACCCGGTTCTGGCATCCGATGACAACACCCTCTATTTCCTGAGCGAACGCTTCGGAGATTTTAACGTATGCCAAATGTCTTTGGAACGCCCCGGAGACATCAAGCAACTGACCCGGTTCAGCAAACATCCGGTGCGTTTCCTTTCCCGTTCCAACAACGACGTGCTTTGCTTCACCTTTGACGGAGAATTATACACCATGGTTCCCGGCAAAGAAGCCCAAAAAGTGTCTGTCAACATCATCGCCGACAACACGGAACCGGCAGTAAGCAAATACAGCTGGACCAACAACGCACAGGAAATCGCCGTTTCTCCCAACGGCAAAGAGTTCGCTTTCATCGTTCGCGGAGACATCTTTGTCGCCAATGCGGAATACGGTACAACCAAACGCATCACCAACACCGCCGCCCGGGAAAAGAATGTCAATTTCTCTCCGGACGGACGCTCGCTGGTTTATGCTTCAGAGCGCGACGGCCAATGGAACCTGTATATCGCCCGAATCAAAGACAAGGACGACCAGTCGTTCGCATACGCCCGGGAAATCGAAGAAGAGCAACTGACGCAAGGCGATACGGCTTGCTTCCAGCCTGCTTTTTCACCCGACGGCAAGGAAATCGCCTATCTGGAAAACCGTACCGAAATCAAGGTGATGGAGATAAAAAACAAGAAATCCAGAACCGTACTGCCCGGCAAATACAACTATTCGTATGCCGACGGCGACCAGAGTTTCGAATGGTCTCCGGACGGCAGGTGGATTTTGGCAAAGTTCTTTGAAGAAGGCGGTTGGCAACATCCGGACATCGCCTTGGTAAAGGCAGACGGCAAAGGAGAAATCCACAACCTGACCAACAGCGGATACAGTGATGCGAATCCCCGCTGGATGATGGGCGGGAAAGCCATTATATGGTACACCGACCGCCAGGGCATGCGCAGTCACGGCAGTTGGGGCGCACAAGGCGACATATACGGCTTGTTCCTGGATCCCGAAGCCTATACGGAATTTCGCATGAGCAAGGAAGAACGTGCCTTGTACAAGGAGCTGAAAGCCAAACAGAATAAAAAAGAAGCAGAGGCAGAAGCAAAGAAAGAGGAAGGCGATAAAAAAGAAAAGTCCGACAAAAAGAAACTGCCGGAATTGAAAATCGACCTGAACAATCTGGAAGACCGGATGGTTCGGATGACCATCAACTCGTCCAACCTGGGCGATGCCGTTCTGACCAATGACGGCAGCAAACTTTATTACCTGGCTGCTTTTGAACAAGGTCACGACTTGTGGGTGCATGATTTTGAAAACAACTCCACTCGAATCCTGTCCAAGACAGGACGCGGCGGTTCCCTGGAATTGTCCAAGGACGGCAAAACCCTCTACCTGCTTTCCGGCGGTCAGATTTTCACCGTCAACCAAGGAAACGGCCAGTTGAAGTCGTTGGGCTATCACGCCGACTTTGAACTGAAACGCAGCGAGGAGCGCCAGGCGCTGTTCAATCACGTATGGCAACAGGTGAGCGATAAATTTTACGACCAGGATTTCAAAGGCGTGGACTGGTCTTATTACAAGGAAGCCTATGAACGTTTCCTGCCCTACCTCAACAACGATTATGATTTTGCCGATGTGCTGGGCGAGATGCTGGGCGAGTTGAATGCTTCCCACACCGGAGCCAGATACGGCGGACATTTCAGCCGGGCAGGCATCGCCGCATTGGGTGCATTCTATGACAAGGAATACCAGGGCGATGGTCTGAAAATCAGCGAAATCATCGAAGGCGGACCGCTGAATGTATCGGACAGCAAAATCAAAGCCGGCGTCATCATCCGGAAAATCGACAATCAGGAAATCCGCAAGGGCGAGGATTATTTCCCGCTGCTGGAAGGCAAGGCAGGCAAACGCACCCTGCTGACCGTCTATGACCCCAAGAGCAAAAAAGAGTGGGAAGAATACATCAAGC
>CAYNXE010000037.1:5954-14451 GCA_964400995.1 uncultured Odoribacter sp. | reverse complement strand
TTCACGGGGGGAGACGCTGTATTCGCTGATGTAATAGAGGCTGTCGAAATGCGGGGTTCGGATTTCGATGTCGGAATGATCCAGAAAGAATTGCATGCCCAAGGAACGCCCTTCTTTTTTGTCCGCCACCAGGTGCTTGTTGCTGATCCACAGGTTGCACATCACCGGCGATGCCACCGCACCGTGCAATTCAAAGCGCCCGTCGCGCACCGTGTCCGTTGCCAGCAATCTTTCTTCTTCGTTGCGGGCTTCGGCATTCAGCAGGCGCACCGTCATGCCGTCCTGCAATCCGGGAAAACTGCCCCGGACGATGTATTTGTCCGCCTGGCGGGCACAACCCAAGCAGCCCAGGCAAAGCCATACGAATAAATAATATTTCATGATGAATGTTGTTTTGTTTGTGGAGAAAATGGAACGGCTACTTCGGTAGCCGTTCCATGGGGTTTATTGTGCATCACGAACGTAGCGGACGCTCATATAGACAGTATACATTTCATCTTGATAATCCTTTTCTATGCTTGCCATCATCTCCCGTTCTATTTGAGAGGTATTGTAACGGATGCTGCGATAATAAACCAAGGGAATGGAAGAATCATCGCATGTGGCACTCCAATAATAGCCGTATTCTCTCATTTGATATAACTCTGTATAATATGGACGTCCTGCACGAGCACCGCATCTGCCGCCTAATAACAGATTCATACCACTACCTGTTTCATCTTGAGCAAGTAGTTCACCTACAGGTGCGCCTCGCCACCCTTTGCTTTCCGCAACTTTGGAGGACATGCCCATAGCCTGTTCTAATTTTTGCCAGTCCTCATCGGTCGGTAATCGCCAGCCTTCCGGAAGCATTTCGACATTTGCCAAGGCTTCCTCGTATGTATAGAGATTGCCATACACTTTTAAATCCTCAGCGGCTTGTTCCTCATCCAAACGATGGACATATACATTCTCAAAATAGGGTACTCCTCCTTTGAAATTGGATGCCAACCAATCCAAACCATTATAGCGAACCCATACATATTCATTCCCATCGGTATCGATTACGGTACCTTTCTCTTCCGGAGTTACTTGAGGTAATTTATCATCATCGCTACATCCGAAAGCCAGTATAGTAAAAATCAAACAGTATATTATATTTTTCATGTCCTATTGATTTTAAAATTTATAACCTTGATCCATTACGATTTTTTTCAGGACATCGTATTTTTGAAGAATAACCGGATAATCGGCAAATTTCTCTTTGAATTCTGTCTCATCCTGATAAAAAATGGCTTGTAGAAAAGAACTCCTGTCATCTTTTTTATAGGGCCAGCTATAATCACCATAGTCATCATCATATTCGTATGTCAAAAATCCTTTTTCATACATTTCCTTTTCACTTGGTTCTGAATAAAAATACCGACCATAGTTAGTGCTACTGAAAGAATAGAACTCGTCAAACGTTTTGTCATCGTAGTTATTTGCCAACTCATTAAATATACTATTGACCACGGCGCAACATAACTTAGCAGCCTGTCTTTGCATTTCCGTCTCACTCATTCCACGCACGTCTCCCGTAGCTAATGCAAGACACCGTAAACCTTGAATCGTAGAATTTGGCTTCCATATATAATCGTATAAATCATCATCAAAGACATACTCTTCTATAGTCTCCACCAAAAAACAAGAGTAAGGAAGCAAAGATTCTCCTAAGTGGTTCAATACATAATTTTCTACCAGTTGAACGGCTGCCTTTTTCGCATCCATGTCTTTAAGAAAAGTAAATGTCCTCTCCGTTAGATCGTAACTATCTATACCATACCCCAAATCCAAGGTTTCCGTAAACCAATAGGGAGTACCGTCAGCATAAGTACCACGCTGTTCATGACGTAAAGTGTCATTGAAAAGCAGATGGATTTTATTCGTTTCATAAAAGGTACGCCGCAAGACGGATTCTTCATCTTTTGCGTCCGGAGAAATCGTAAAATAATCGTCTCTCGCTCCCGATGGCTTCAAATCATCTTCTTTGCTGCATGAAAGAAGCGTTGCAAGCCCTAAGGCAAAATATAATATTATTTTCTTCATGATATTTTCTTTTGGGTTATTATTGATTGATAGGCAAACGGTCAGGACGTTCATTCGTGCTCAACGTATTTTGGAAATCCAGCACTTCTTTGGGAAACGCTAAGGTATATGCTTTATCGTTCGGCAGTAACTCAAAGAGCCGCGTACCTTCCGGTTTGTAAGGATAACCTGATTGGAAATCTGTATACAGGTGACGAATTGTCTTCGTCCAAGGATACTTCTCGCATACCATATAACGACGCAGGTCAAACCAACGATGTCCTTCCAGACAAAGCTCCCGTTGCCGTTCCTCCCGAATTAAATCTATCAACGCATTACCGCTTTCGTTTATAGTCTGAGGTGTACTGAAACGATTGTTCTGCAACGTTGTAATCGCCTCCCTGGCAGTCGCTTCGTCATTATCGAAAGCAGCCGCTTCCGCCAGATTCAAATAAGCCTCAGAAGTACGGAACAGGAAATTGTCCGACACACTGCAGGGCGAACCAAAATGGGCTTTTCCCCAATAAATCTTTTTATAACCATACAAGTCGTCTTCTACCTCCTGGATATAAATTCCCTTTCTTAAATCTTCCTTGCTTTTAAAAGCATTCAGTAAATCATCCGATATATAAAACGGATACTCATCGGAATAATAGTCGTCTCCATAAATATAATAACTAAGAAAATGTCCGCCCATTGAAAACAACACCTCGGGATTTTGCGATGTAAAAACATTGTCCTCGTCGTAAAAAGACTTCAAATCCACTAACGCATCATTCCGGTCGAGCACCATTTGAGCATATTTGCGGGCGTTTTTATAGTCCTGCATATAAAGATAAACCCGGCTGGTCAACAGATATACCGCATTGATGTCTGCCCGATAAAGACTCTTGTGTTCCGACTGTTCCAAACATCTTTCTGCCCTTTCTAAATCTTCGAGAATCTGATTGTAGACTTCCGTCAACGTAGTGCGTGAATATTCTTTATCTTCTACATAAGGAGTCAATTTCAATGGCACACCGGGCGTTATTTCTGCTTTGGAAGGTACATAGGGCTCGGCATACATATTTACCAAGGTGAAATAATACAATGCACGCAAAAAACAACTCTCTCCTTCAATCCGAATTTTATCCGCTTCTTCCTTGTCCCCACTTACGGAAACTTCACCTAATTCATGCAAAATCATATTGGTGGCATTGATATAACCATACGTTTTCTTCCAATCCGCACCTTCATCGCTTACGCTTGTGCCCCTTCGGTCAATACCCGCATCACGCTGCCAGGTAAAATAGCCGAAATAATCCTCAAAAGCCTTTTTTAAGTCACCATAGCTTGTTTCCGTATTTTGCTTCAATTCATCAGCCATAAAATGCAGGGAAAGATTGTAAGATTCACCTACCGTATAAAGGTTATAATTACTTATATAAGAATATCCTGCAGCGTAATATGCACTGCCCACCAATAATTCATCCAAATCCCCGATTGTTTGCACTCTTACCAAGTCCTGCGAGTATTCTTTTAAAAAACTGTTGCAGGAACAGCAAGAAAAGAGAATTAAACCGATAATCAATATATTTTTCATCATTTCTTTCCTTTAAAATGAGACATTCAAACCGAAAGAATAAGTCGGTCTTTCGGATAACTGGATTTCGCTGAAACCTCCCTGTGTCGGAGTCTGACCATTCAGTTTTTTAGAACAAATGGTAAACAGATTGGAACCGGACAAGGTCAATGCCAAGCGAGACATCTTCAACTTGGGCAGAATTTTCTTTCCGAATTCATAAGTCAAACTCAAACTGGAGCATTTCAAATAATTGGCACTCACTACCCGCGCATCGGAATAGTCATACATTTGCCAATGGTCTTCTGCAAATTGCTGAATATTATCCGTTACGTCGGAATAATGGGTATTATATCTCCAAAAAGCAGTCGTATTATAGGATTCCAAAGCAGGTATATTGCTATGTTTTTCATCTCCGGGCGTCTGCCAGCGTTTCAAGAAATCGCGATGCACATTGTTTTCTGGCGAGAGGTCTTTGTTGAACATCCGGAACAAACGAGTCTTTGCTCCCAGACTATAAGCAAACATGGCACTCATGCGCAGATTCTTGTAACGCAAAACCGTACTCAAGTTACCGGACATGTAAGGTTCACGGCGTCCGCTGGCTTTCAAGACTTTTGTAAACGTTTCGTATTTACTTAAACCTAATAATTCATGCTTTTGATTTTCCATGTCATTGAACAGAGGACCTCCGTCCGCCGGGCTGATTCCAACAAATTCATAGGAATAAAAAGTATTGATGGCTTTGTCTTTCACAATCGCTGTTCCATTCAGGAATTGCTCATAGTCATAGGTTTGAGAACTCGGATCACTTTTAATTTTATTGTAATTCTTAGAGAAAGAGGCTGAAACTGTCCAATACCAGTCTTTCATGGAAACGGGAATTGCAGTAAGGTCAAAACTATATCCCTGGTTTTGAACGTCTCCGCCATTGATAACATAAGAATCCACTCCGTTTATTGAAGCTACCTCCTTAGTCATAAAAGCGTCTTTCGTGTGCTTGTAATAGTACTGCGCCTCCAATTGAATGCGATTTTTCAAGAAAGAAAAGTTCAGTCCGGTGTTGAAGGAAGCTGTCTTTTCCCATTTCAAATTCGGATTCGGGTTACGCGCAATCTGCGATTCCATCTCTTCAAAATAAGAATTGTGCGGCAGTTTCTTGATAATCATTACAGGCGATTCGCTGTCCAGCATATTTCCTTGATAACCAAACGAAAGTTTCAGTGACATCAAATCTATCCAATCCGTTTTCAAGGCTTCATGTTCCGAGAAATTATAAGCGGCAGATGCAGACCAAATTGGTAAGAACTTGTCATTGCTTTGGTCTCCGAATTTGTTGGAACCGTCCACGCGTCCGTTTACATTAGCCGTAAAATAGTTGTAATAGCTATAAGAAAGCGTGGCATAACCCGACAACATATTGGTCAAATTGTCCGAAATGGAAGGCACATGTTCCGCCAACCAAATTGCATAATCCGGATAACGCTCCAAATCGACTCCTGACACAAAAGTTTTCCCCCTGTCTAAATAATATCCCCGGTCAATACGGCTGTAACCATTGTATTGACTGGAACTCATTTCAAAACCGGCGCTGAAATTAATATTGTGCTGATTGTCCAATCCAAGATATTTGTTGGCATTCAATTGAAAACGAGCTGTGTATGACTTGCTTCTGGTCTCATCGTGACTGAATTCGCCACCATACGGTAAAACGGAATATTCCGGAGCAGTCACTCCATATTCCGAGCCTCTCGCTAAAGCAGCATAGTTGGTCTTATCGCCCCAATAGCCTTCAATTTCCGCATTAGTATTCGTAAAAGAAACAATTGCGCTGGCATTCAACCAGTCGGTAAAATTAAAACGCAAGTTCGCAGTGACTGTTATTCCAGAAGTACTTTGTTTCTTAAAACTGTTTTCCAATTCATTCAGAATATTGTAGCCATAATAATTATTGTTCAGACGTTTTGTGTAATAAGCGTACTCGCCATTTTCATCGAATGCCAGAATAGCACGGCTGGTATTGTAAGCATAGTCCATCGGTGCAATCTCGTCCTGATTATATTCTCGGCGGCTCACGTTTCCCTGCATCTGGAAAGAGGCTGTCAACCACTGGGTCAAAGAACTTTCCAGATTCAATGCTGCTGTATAACGGTCATTATAATTACCTCTAATGACATCGTTGTCCCGCGTATAACCGATGGAAGAATAGTAGCGCGTTTTCTCGGAACCTCCGGAAATGCTGACCGTATGTTGGTGTGACCAAGAATCTTTGGCCAGCAGGTCGAACCAATCGGTATTGATAGTTTCCAACTGAGCTACTTTTTCGGCAAATTCAAGGTCGTTGATTTTTCGGTTATACAAATCCTGAAGCAATCCTTCATATCCTACATAATTTATATTGTCACTGAAATAGTAATGCTGTTCATTCAATTCACGAGAGAATTGAATACGTTCTTTGGAGTTCATCAGGTTTATTGCACGGTCGGAATAACGTGGACGTTGACGGAAAGTTGTTGTCATGTTATAAGAAATTACTGGCTCGCCAATACGTCCTTTTTTCGTGGTCACCACAATCACGCCATTGGCTGCTTTTGTTCCGTAAAGTGCCGTAGCAGCCGCGTCCTTTAATACATCAAGACGTTCAATATCCTGCGGGTTCAAACCGGCGATGGCATTACCGATACGGTTAATATAGTCCGGGTCGTTTAACTCTTCTGGAGACACCGGCACCGGATCCTGTACAATTATTCCGTCCACCACCCACAGCGGCTCGCGGTTTCCCACTAATGTTGAAGTACCGCGGATACGCAACTTTGGTACAACTCCCACCTCTCCTGAATTATTGACAAACATCATATCCGTGATACGCCCTTCCAGCATTTGGTCAAGTGATGCGGCTCCGGGCACCATAATATCATCCATCTTCACGGTTTGGACAGAACTGGTGTTCTTCCTCCTGTCCACCACTTGATAACCGGTGATGATTACCTCGTCCATCTGCGTGCTTTCTTCGTGCAGGGTGATGTTGATGGTTTGCTGTCCGGTGTAAGGCACCTCCTGGGCTTTCATACCGATGAAAGAGAACAGCAGGTGCAGGTCTTGCGCATCCGGCAGGGAAAGCTGATACATTCCTTCCACATCGGTCACGACACCCATGCCCGTGCCTTTCAGGATGACGGTGACGCCCGGTAGCGGATGCCCCTTGGAATCGGTCACTTTACCCTCCACCTTTTTCCTTTCGGTCTGCTGAGTCTGGCTTTGGATGATGATTAAATTGTCCTTGAAGGAATAGTTCAATCCCGTATTCTCCAGGCATTCCTCCAGAATCTGGCTCACTTCCGTCTGCTTGCGGTCGATGGTGATGCCGGAATAGGGCGTGATGTCGCTGGACTTGTAGATGAACATATAGTCCGTCAGTTGCTCGATTTGCCGGAACACATCGGCAAGGGTGGTGTTCGTCGCGGAGAGTGTGATTTTGCTGTTTTGGGCGTTCACAGAAGCCTGACAAGTACAAAATCCCACAAACGTCAGAAAAACAAAAAGTTTCATCTTTCGCAGGGTTTGTTGTAATCTTCGTTTTTTTCTCATAACTTTGTTTAGCTTTGGTTAATTTATTCGGATGAATTATCTCTTAGCGTTGCGGGAAGATGTGAGGGCGTCTTCCTGCTTTTTTAGTGACTGATGTATATTTTGTTATCTATATAAGAAAAATGAATGCCGTTCGTGGATTGTAGGTTATCCAGAATCTCACGGACGGTGGCGTAGCGGTTGGTGTGCAGATGAAAGCGTTCCTGCTTGAGCGCCGGATGGGTATAGACCGTTTCAAATCCGTACCATCGGGACAATTGCTGGAAAATCTCTTCCAGGGTTTTGTTCCGCGCGATGAACTTTCCGTTCTTCCAGGCCAGTACTTCTTCCGGGTCCGCCTTGAGGGTTTGCAGATTGCCGGAGGTGTGGTCGAAGCTGACTTGCTGCAAGGGGAGCAAGCGCAGGCTTTGCCCGGAGGAGGGATAGTGCTGTTCTATGCTGCCGGTGAGCAGGGTGGTGACGGTCTTCGTCTCGTCGGGATAGGCCTTGACGTTGAAGCTGGTGCCCAGCACCTTCAGCTGCATCTCCTGCGTATGTACGTAAAAGGGACGATTCGAATCGGGGGCGATTTCAAAGTAGGCTTCGCCAACGAGGTGCACCTCCCGGGTGTCGCCGCGGAAAGTTTCCGGATAGTTCAGTTCGCTGGCGGCATTCAGCCACACCCGGCTTCCGTCGGAAAGGGTGACGGTAAATTCACAGCCTTGGGGAACGGTCAGGGTGTGGAATACGGTTGCTTTGACCGTGTCGGGCGATGACGCGTATTCGAGACTGCCGGTTTCCGTCAGGCGGAGATTCGTTTTTTCCTGTATTTCAGACTGGGAAAGGTTGGACGGGTGAAGGGCAAGCTGTTGTCCGTCGTGCAGCGTCAGTACGGGAACTTTGAAGTCCGTCCGGCTTTCGGTGTCAGTGGAAGAAGCCACGGACGGAGCATCCTGAGCTTGCCGGTTCAGGAAAACAACCCCTCCGGTCAACAGCAGGACGAATACGGCGGCATACCTCATCACCTGAAGATACAGCCGATGCTTGTGCAGTCGCTTGTGCAACCGGGCATAAGCCTCGTCCTCGTCCGGGGCATCCCAGGTCGTGGACCAACGCACGGCATGGAAATCCTTTGTCGTCTGCTTGAAAAGTTCCTGTTTCCGGACATCCTCTTTCAGAGAGGCTTCGAGCGACGCCTTTCCCTCCGCATCCAGTTCGCCGGAAAGGTAATCCAACATTTGCTGATAATCGTCCTGCATATAACAATAAGTTTATTTATAAATAAAACACAGAACTTCCGAAATGGGTGGGCGGATTTTTTGA
>CAYNXE010000037.1:2799-5854 GCA_964400995.1 uncultured Odoribacter sp. | reverse complement strand
AGTTTATTTATAAATAAAACACAGAACTTCCGAAATGGGTGGGCGGATTTTTTGAGTTTTTTTCCGTTTTTTTGTGATGGTGACGGGAAAGGCTTGTGGAATAGCCGTTTTACGGTTTATGGAAAACCCATACCGGTAGGCGGGAAAATCATTTCCTTGCCGGGGCGTGTTGCCGGAAAGGACAGGAGGGCAGCTTGCCGGACTTGAACAGGAAGAAGAAAAGCAGGGATGCCGGAAATTGTCGTCGCAGTTGCTTCAAACCGTCCCTTAACTGGGATTTCACCGTATTGACGGAGATGTTCATATCCTGTGCGGTTTCCTTGTATTTTTTCCTTTGGATGATGACGGAAGTGATGACCTGGCGGGTCTTCTCCGGCAGCTCTTCAATCGCTTGGCGTATGGCGGCGACCAATTCCGGGGAAAAGGTGACGGCTTCTTCCTCGAGTGCCTGGAGTTCCATCTGTTCTATGTCGGTAAAGGCCTTCCGGTCGCGCAAATGGTTCAGGCAACTGTTGCGGGCGGAACAGAACAGAAAGGAAGAAAGCGTGTCCGGAGCGGTGCGCCGGTAAATCTGTTTCCTGATGAAATGGTAAAACAGGTTCTGGACAATGTCCTCGCAGGTGTACTGGTCGGCGATGAACGAGCCCGCGAACGCCATTAACGGCTTGTAATAGTGCTGAAAGAGCAATTTTGCTCCCTCCTCCGGATTCCGGGAAAATGCCGTTAAGATATGTTGTTCCGAGGTCCTCATCTATCGTTTGCCAAATTTACATTCCGTATGGCTGAAAACAGGTGTTTGCCGTTGTACGATTTGCCAATCTTGTGCTTTGACAAATATAAGCATAATTGTTGTAATCAAAATAGACTTCGTTGTTGGGCGGGGATTTTTTTTACCGCCTGTTTTCAGACCGGATGATTCGCCCGACAGCATACTTGCTTTATCCGTTTCAGAAATAAGTGGATATGGCATAGAGAGGTATGTTGGTCATCCAATCTTGTTCGCGATAGTCGGACATGGAAAAACGTAATCCGTGCATGCCTGGATGGGAAGCGACAAAGGTGGAGAGTGATTTTGAGCGCAGGTTTTCTTCCGCTTTCACTTCTATCGGAATGATTTCACTGTCTTGTTGAATCAAAAAGTCGATTTCCAACTTTGCATCATTGCTGTAATAGAAAACGGAAGTGCTGCGTATGGCTGCCAGTTGGCTCATCACATAATTTTCCGTGAAAGCCCCCTTGGCTTCCTCCATGCCGTTCTTCTCTATCAGCAGGTTTTGGGGAGGCGTTTCGTTCATGGCTCCCAGCAAACCGCAGTCCAAAAGAAAAAGTTTGAAACTTGATATGTCTACATAAAATTTCAAAGGCATTTTGGGTTGCAGCGTCCTTTCGGCTTTATATACCAAACCGGCATCCATCAGCCATTGAATGGCGGACTCGAAATCTTTTGCCCTGCTTCCGGGCTTTGTCACGCCGTAGATGAATTTTTTATTTTCTTTTGCCAGTTGCGAAGGCATGGAGTGCCATACCATATTTATGCGGTTGGATTCCGATGCCGGCACGTGTTTCGATATGTCTTTCTGGTAAGTGTAAAGAATGTTGTTTTGAATCTCTCTCACTTCCAGTGTGTTGTTCGTTTCGACAAATGCTTTCACGGCTTCCGGCATGCCACCTACGAAATAATATTCGCGCAAGGCTTTGATAAATTCTCCTCTAAGGAGTTTGATAGTCATCCAGTCTTTGGAACGAAGAATATCTGCCATTTGGCTCTTCCCTTTTGCCAATAGGAATTCATCGAATGTCATCGGATAAATGTGCAATATGTCGACTTTGCCGACAGGGAACGATTCGCCTTTGTGCATGGTGATGCCCAACAACGACCCGGCAACGGCAATATGATACTGGGGAGCATTTTCATAGAAATATTTCAGCACCGATAGTCCGCGGGGCGACTCTTGTATTTCGTCAAGGATAATCAGCGTTTTGCCGGCTTCTATGTTTTGCCCTGTAATGGCACCGATAGCGAGGATTATGCGCTGCATATCATAGTCCTGCACGAACAAATCCCTTGTCAGTTTGTTGTTGTCGCAGTTGATGTAGGCTACATTGGCAAACTCCTGTTCTCCAAATCTTTTGAGTATATAGGTCTTGCCTGTTTGTCGGGCGCCTGCCAGTATGAGAGGTTTTCTATGCTCCTTGTGCTTCCATTCCCTGAGTTGTTGTATGATGTTCCTGTACATAGAAAGTGCTGTTTGTTACGGTATTGCAATGCAAATATACAATAATCCTACCGAACTTTTGACGCAAAACTACATTTTTCCTACCGAACTTTTGGCGTAAAACTACATTTTTCCTACCGAACTTGCCGTTTTTCGGCTTACAGCAATTTCAACGCAATGGCGGCGCAGGCTTCGGCGTCGGCGAGGGCGTGGTGGTGTGCGGTGAGGTCGTAACCGCATTCTGCTGCCACGGTGTGGAGTTGGTGGTTGGGAAGTGCGAGGCGTTTGCGCGATGCTTGCAGGGTGCAATGGAACTCGTATCCGGGATATGCCAGACCGTATTCTTCAAACACCGCCTTGAGGCAGCCCTCGTCAAACGGCCGGTTGTGGGCGACCAGCGGTAATCCGGCGATGAGGGGTTCCACCTGTTTCCATACGTCCGGAAAGCGTGGCGAATGGTCCGTGTCCTGCTTCGTCAGTCCGTGCACCTCCGTGGTCCAGTAAGTGTAGTAGTTGGGCAACGGCTGAATAAGGCTGTAAAACCTGTCAACAATCTCTCCGTTGCGTACAATCACGACGCCGACGCTGCACACGCTGGAACGGCGTCCGTTGGCGGTCTCGAAATCTATTGCGGCAAAGTCTTTCATTTTACGTTTTAATAAAGTGCCGTCCGGCCTGAAATCCGCTCTTTCATTTCCCGGCACAACACAAAAGTGATGGATTGTTCAGACAAGTGGCGCATAACGGAGCAAAGATAACGATTGCCTGTCGCATTTTACGCCACAAGCGTGCGATTTTTGAACATTCCCATTCCCTCCCTTTGCCCTATTCTACTTTAT
>CAYNXE010000037.1:0-2699 GCA_964400995.1 uncultured Odoribacter sp. | reverse complement strand
AATGGGAGGAAGTCGTTACTTTTACGTTTGTTATTTGATTTTCGTGAATCTTTGGTTGGGATAAGAGAATAAAGTTATGCCGATGTGGAATCCGTGGCATGGTTGCCACAAAATAAGTGCCGGATGCAAGCATTGTTACGTATATCGCGAGGATGCCGCTTTCGGTGCGTCCGTCCCGTCCAGCGAGGTACGCAGGACTTCCTCGTTCAACCTTCCCCTCAAGCGTGACCGGAAGAAAAATTGGAAATATCCTGCCGGAACCGAGTTCGCCTTGTGCTTTACTTCTGACTTGCTCATTGAAGAGGCGGATGAATGGCGCGAAGAAATTTGGGAAATCATCCGCCGGCGTCGCGACTGTACCTTCTTTTTCTTTACGAAACGGATAGAACGGCTTGCGGAGTGTTTGCCCGCCGATTGGGGTGAAGGCTATGACCATGTCGCCATCGGCTGTACGGTGGAAAATCAGGCTTGTGCCGATGTCCGCCTGCCGATATTCCTCTCCTTGCCCATAAAACACCGCCTGGTGATAGTCGCCCCTATGCTGGAAAAGATAGACCTCCGCAAATACCTCGACCCTCAACGGATAGAGGAAGTGTCGGTCGGCGGAGAATCGGGCAAATACGCCCGTCCGTTGGACTTCGACTGGGTGTTGGATATGCAGGCTCAATGTGCAGAAGCCCGTGTCCCCTTCTGTTTCCACCAGACAGGCTCCTACCTTGTCAAAGACGGCCGTCAATACCACATCCCCCGGGAACACCAGCACTCCCAAGCCCGCAAAGCCGGTCTCAATACCCGTTCTCACGACAAGATTCAATGAGCGATTATTTGTTTGGATTTTAGCAGATTTCGGAAAATTATTTGTTTGGATTTTAGCAGATATTGAGGAATTATTTGTTTGGATTTTAGCAAAAACTGTAAATAATTCATTGAATTGCAGGTGATTTTGCATATCTTTGTCGGTAAAAGAAAAACGTTGAAATACCAATGGCTTATTACGAAAGAAATATAGATGGTGAATTGCTGAAATGGAAAGCAAGTGTTCATCATAAACCCATTTTGCTTCGTGGTGCAAGACAGGTGGGAAAATCTTCTTCCGTCAGAAGATTGGGGGAATGTTTTGAGCATTTTGTCGAAATCAATTTTGAACGGCAACCCCAGATGGCACAATTGTTCAAAAGCGATTTGAGTGCCCTGCCTATTGTTTCCTCTATAGCTTCCCTTGTCGGAAAACCTATTGTGGCGGGTAAGACATTGTTATTTTTTGATGAGATACAGCAGTGTCCTGAAGCGATAAGCGCATTGCGTTATTTTTGGGAAGATATGCCGGATTTGCATATCATAGCTGCCGGTTCGTTGCTTGAATTTACCTTGCAAGACATATCTTCATTCGGTGTGGGGCGTATTCATTCGTTGTATATGTATCCTCTTTCGTTTGATGAATTTATTCGGGCGCAAGGTTTTGGTCATTTGTTGGAAGCGAAAAGGGGTGCGTCTGTCGACAATCCTTTGCCGGAATTATTGCATGAAAAATTGGTAGATTTATTCCGGATTTACATTATGGTGGGCGGAATGCCGGAAGCGGTTGCAACCTGGATTGACACTCATGATTACCTCAGTTGTCAGAGAGTTCATGCCGAAATAGTTCAAGCCTATGAGGTGGATTTCGGGAAATACGGTAAAAAGGTAAATCCTTCTCTTTTGCGCCAGACACTTCGCAGCGTGGTGCATCAAATCGGTTCAAAATTTGTTTATAGCCATGTCGGCCAGGATATAAGAAGCAGTGTTGTGAAAGAGGCGCTCGATTTATTACGATTGGCAGGATTGATTATACCGGTGTATGCTACGACGGGAAACGGATTCCCTTTGGGAACAGGGGTTAGCGGGAATATTGTCAAGTACCTGTATATTGACAGTGGGTTGCTGTTGGCCATTCTTAGTCTGGATATGGGAAATATTTCGGAACTTACGGAACAGATACTTTTGGGAACGGCGCCGGATTTGGTGAATAAGGGAAGCCTTACAGAAATGAGTGCCGGGCTGGAAATCATCAAATATATGCCACCGGAACGGCGCCCGGAACTGTATTATTGGGTAAAAGAAGCGCGTAATTCGTTGGCGGAAGTGGATTATGTGATGATGAAGAGTATGAAAATACTGCCTATAGAAGTGAAAGCAGGTAGGCAAGGTGGAATGAAAAGCCTTTATACTTTTATGGAATTGAAAAATATAACCGGTGCCGTACGCACCTCTTTGGAAAATTTCGGTGTGATTTTACGGGATAAGTGTCGAATAGAGATATTTCCATTGTATGCGTTGGCAAATCTTCGGGATTTTAGTATTTGATGATGTTCGGGGTGTTGAGGTTTGAGTAATCGGAATCCATAATTGCTCCATTGGAGAAAATGACGCCGTTTATGGTTTGAGTCCCGTGCTGGGCGTGGATGTGCCCGAAGAGGTGGGCTTTTATGGGGAGCGAAGGGACTGTAAATTAAACTGTGTCTGTAAAGTTAATTGTTTTGGGTATTTGACACAATTTGATTTACATCCTCTATATTTGTACCTATCAAATTCCCTTTATTATCAACACCTTGAAATGTTTTTCTTAAAAGGAGAAGGGGGATTGTAACTTGCGAACTTGTGTGCAAATTGTGTGCACAGCAATAAAAACCAAGCAGCTACAATTGCTTGTAACTGCTTGA
>CAYNXE010000036.1:0-14484 GCA_964400995.1 uncultured Odoribacter sp. | reverse complement strand
AAACGGCATTTTTCTTGCGGATGAGCCACAGACCCGTGAAACAAATCAAGGCGTTCAGCAACAGGATTTCAAAGCCGAAGCGATAGCCCCACAGCCATTGTTCGGAATAGCGGTTTATCACGTAAGAAAGCACCGGAGCGAGCAGGCAGACCCCGGGAAGGTATTTTTCTTTCACTCCGTAGCGGGTGGTCAGTCCGAAAACGAACAGGGCCAATATCGGTCCGTAGGTGTATCCCACCGCTTTGAACACGGCATTGATGACACTGCTGTCGTTCAACTCCCGGAACAGGATAATCACCAGGCACATCAAAAGCGAGAACGCCAGATGTACCCGTATTCTTTTCCGCTTGTGGGCGGAATCTTTCGGGTCGATTTTCAGGAAGTCGATGGAAAAAGAGGTGGTCAAAGCGGTCAGCGACGAATCCACCGACGAATAGGCTGCCGCCGTGATGCCCAGCAGGAAAAACAGACCCGCCGTCACGCCGAAATAGTTCAAGGACAAGAAGGCAAACACGTCGTCCGACTTGCGGGGCAAGGCGATGCCGAATCTTTCCGCATACAGGTAGAGCAGAACGCCCAGCGTCAGAAAAAGCACGTTGGCAAGCAGGAACAAAACGGAAAAGGAAAACATATTCGTCCGGCAAGCCTTCAAGGTTTTGCAGGTCAGATTCTTCTGCATCATATTCTGGTCCAGCCCGTTCAATGCCACGGTAATGGCAATGCCGGCAAGGAACTGTTTCACCGCATTGTGTCCCGACCGCCAGTCGAAATCGAACGTCCGGGACAACGGATTTTCCCGCACCGCCCCAATCATTCCGGCAAAATCGAAATCAAGCGCACGGCAAACGACCACGACGGTCACCACCACGGACAAGAGCATAAACACGGTCTGCAAAGCGTCCGTCCAGACAATGGTCTTTATCCCGCCCCGAAAAGTGTACACCCATACCAGTCCAATCGTGATGAACACGGTTGCCCAGAACGGAATGCCTGCCGCATCGAAGAAAGCCAGCTGCAACACGCCCACCACCAGGAAAAGCCGGAAAGAAGCACCTATCAGCTGAGAAATGATGAAGAAAAATGAGCCGGTCAGGCGGGCATTCTCTCCGAAACGGCCTGCCAACCACGAATATATGGAAACCAAATTCAGTTTGTAAAACAGCGGCAACAACACCAGGGCGATGACGACATACCCCACGCCGTTTCCCAGAACCACCGGCAAGTAGGTCCACGCACTGTTGCCCACTTCACCGGGTATGGATATGAACGTCACTCCGGACAACTGGGCGCCAATCATCCCAAAAGCCACCAGATACCAGGGAGAAGTCCGGTTCGCCGTGAAAAAAACGGCATTGTCGGCTTTCCGGGATGTGAAAAAACTGACCAGAATCAACACCCCGAAATACGAAAGAAATACGGCAAATACAAGCCCCGCGGTCATCATAGTCTGAAATGGATTTAGCTCTTCGGTGACGAAAGTAATAAATTAGCGTGAATTCAATGTCAGATTTTCAAATATATTCCATTTCATAAATTCAGGAGCCACTTCCAAACCGGTATCACTTCGATGACTTTGTGGTCTATTTCCAATATTTGTTCGGAATCGCGGGTGATGACCATCAGTTTTTTGCATTCCAACACGTTCGACAATTTCAACAAGGCGCTTGTTTCCCGCTCAAAAGTACCGTCGCTGTTGTCCAGGTTGTAGCAAACCTGAATGGCAAGGGATTCGTCCGGAATATAAAAGTCGACTTCTATACCCCGGTTATAAAAGAATACGGCATCGCTCCGTCCATATTTGTGCAAGAGATTGACGGCCACCAGATTTTCCAGCAGCAAAGTTTCTCCGTCAAGCAAAAAAAGGTTCAAAATCCCGTTGTCCATAAAATAATACTTCGGATTTGTCTCTTTGTCTGCCAGTTTCCCCGCAATGTTCTGTATGGAAGAAACCAGCCAGGCATCCTTGGCATATTCCATATAGTTGATGATGGTTGTCTTACCCACCTTTACTCCTGTTGCAGAAACGATGTTGGCGATTCGGGTAAACGACAGGGGCTGTTTTACGCTTTCAGCCAATTTCTTGAACAGCACGCGCAAGGCGAAAGTGTTGTCCACCGAGTGACGGGCGGCAATATCTCCCAGATAGATTTTTTGGTAAACGCTGGTCAGGTAATCCCGCCGGGCGGAATATTCCGCTCCTTCCGGAAATCCGCCATAGTAAAAGTAATCCTGGAATTTCCGTAATATCTCCGCTTTGGTTTCGGTTGCAAACAAAGCATTCCCGTCAACCCGAATGCCGTTCGCATTCAAAAACTCTTTGAAAGAGTACGGGTAAACATTTACGGGTATGTAGCGTCCTCCCAAAGTGGTCTGTATGTCCCGGCTCAACATTTTGGCGTTACTTCCGGTAATGTAAACCCGATGCTTGGTATCCGCCAGCCGGCGGGCGAATTTCTCCCAACCCGCAATGTTCTGAATCTCATCCAGAAAAAGCATCGGCTTTTTTCCGTACATCTCCCAATGTACTTCCAACAGCAGGTTCAAGTCGTCCAAAGTCATCCCGACAAGACGTTCGTCTTCAAAATTGACATACAACATCTCGTCCCAATTCTTCCCCTGCGCCAACAGTTGCTGCATCTGCTGATAAAGCAGGAACGATTTCCCAGCCCTCCGGATGCCCACAAAAACATAGTTGCCGAAATCCTCAAAGGTAAAATTTCTGGGTATCACCTGGTATCTGGATACTTCAACCTGGTTGTCTGCAATGACCGATTTTAGAATATTTTTATCCATAGTTATAATTGTCTTGTGCATAGGACAAAAATAGGTTATTTCTGTCTTGTCAACAAGACAAAAACAATAAATTCAACCATTCATCTTTATTTTTTCTGATTGCCAGGATTATATTTTGAATTATTATATCGAACTCACGTTAAATTAAGTGTTATCTTTGTACACACTTTTGGAATATTCAGCGATTGACACACTAAATCTTTTACTATTATGGAATATAATTTCAAGGAAGTAGAGCAGAAATGGCAGAGCTATTGGAAGGAGAACCGGACGTACAAAGTGGACGTTGACCCGTCAAAACCCAAATATTACGTTTTGGATATGTTTCCCTATCCGTCGGGAGCGGGACTGCACGTCGGTCATCCCCTCGGTTATATCGCTTCCGACATTTATTCCAGATACAAGCGCCTGAAAGGTTTCAATGTGCTGCATCCGATGGGGTATGACGCATACGGACTGCCGGCGGAACAATACGCCATCCAGACCGGACAGCATCCGGCGATTACCACGGAGAAGAATATCGCCCGCTACCGGGAGCAGTTGGATAAAATCGGCTTCTCTTTCGACTGGGACAGGGAGGTCCGGACGTGCGACCCGAAATATTACAAATGGACGCAATGGGCGTTCCAGAAGATGTTCAACAGTTATTATTGCAACGATGAAAAGCAAGCAAGACCCATCCAGGAGCTTGTCGACGCTTTTTCGAAATACGGCAACGAAGGGCTGAACGCCGCCTGCAGCGAGGAGATTCATTTCACCGCCGACGAATGGAACAAGATGACGGAGAAGCAACAGCAGGAAGTGCTGATGAATTACCGCATCGCCTACCTGGGCGAAACGATGGTGAACTGGTGTCCGAAACTGGGTACGGTGCTTGCCAATGACGAGGTGAAGGAAGGCATTTCCCTGCGCGGAGGCTATCCGGTGGTGCAGAAAAAGATGCGCCAGTGGTCTCTGCGGGTATCCGCCTATGCGCAACGCCTGCTCGACGGGTTGGACCGCCTGGAATGGTCGGACTCGCTGAAGGACATTCAGCGCAACTGGATTGGCCGCTCCCAGGGTGCCGACATTGTCTTCGAGGTCAAGGACTCGGATATGCAGTTGAAAATATTCACCACTCGTCCGGATACCATATACGGAGTGAGTTTTATGGTACTGGCGCCGGAAAGCGAATACGTGAAACCGCTGACCACCCCGGAACAGGAGAAAGCGGTGGCGGATTACCTGGAATATGTCGCCAAACGCACGGAACGGGAACGCCAGAGCGAAGTGAAGACCGTGACCGGCGTGTTCACCGGCTCTTACGCCGTGAATCCCTTTACGAATGAAGCCATCCCCGTATGGGTCAGCGAATATGTGCTTGCCGGCTACGGAACGGGCGCCATTATGGCGGTTCCCGCACACGATAGCCGGGACTATGCCTTCGCCCGAAAATTTGATCTGCCGATTGTTCCGGTCATCGACAACGGTCATTCCGTCAACTTGAGCGAAAGTTCGTATGACGCCAAGGAGGGAAAAATGATCAACAGCGGTATGTTGAACGGACTGGAGGTCAAACAAGCGATTGCCAAAATAGCCGAGGAGGTGGAAGCGAGAGGCATCGGCAAAAGCAAGATCAATTACCGTCTGCGGGACGCCATTTTCAGCCGTCAGCGCTATTGGGGCGAACCGTTCCCCGTGTATTACAAGGACGATATGCCCTATATGCTGGATGAATCCAAACTGCCTCTGGAATTGCCGGAAATCGACAAGTATCTGCCGACGGAAACCGGCGAACCGCCGTTGGGACGGGCGAAGAATTGGAAAACAGAGGAGGGGTATCCTATTGAATTGAATACGATGCCCGGATTCGCCGGCTCGTCCGCCTATTATCTCCGCTATATGGACCCGCACAATGACAAAGCCATTGTCAGCGAGGAGGCCGACAAGTATTGGAGAAATGTGGACCTTTATCTGGGAGGCGCCGAGCACGCCACCGGACACTTGATTTATTCCCGGTTCTGGAATATGTTCCTGTACGACCTGGGCGTGGTCTGCGAACCGGAACCCTTCAAGAAGCTGATTAATCAGGGAATGATTCAGGGACGTTCCAATTTTGTATATCGCATTGTCGGCACGAATCGTTTTGTTTCCGCTGGACTCAAAGACCAGTATGAAACCACGGAAATTCACGTGGATGTCAATATGGTCAAGAACGATATTCTGGACACCGAGGCGTTCAAAAAATGGATGCCGGACTATGCCAATGCGGAATTTGTCCTGGAAGACGGGAAGTATGTCTGCGGCTGGGCGGTGGAAAAAATGTCCAAGTCTATGTTCAACGTGGTGAATCCGGACGACATCATCGACCAGTTCGGAGCCGACACCCTGCGCCTGTACGAGATGTTCCTGGGTCCGCTGGAGGCACACAAGCCGTGGGACACGCAAGGCATCGACGGCGTTTACAAGTTCCTGCGCAAATTCTGGCGTCTGTTCCAGGAGAACGAGCAATTCTCCGTCAGCGACGAGGCTCCCGGAAAAGAGGAATTGAAAGTGTTGCACAAAACGTTGAAAAAGATTGAATTCGACATCGAGAATTTTTCTTTCAACACGTCCATTCCGGCGTTTATGATTTGCACCAACGAACTGACCGCCCTGAAGTGCCGCAAAAGAGCCGTGCTGGAACCGCTCGTGATTGCCATTGCCCCTTATGCTCCGCCCATCGCGGAGGAGCTGTGGCACTTGCTCGGACACGAAACCAGCGTCACCGGTGCCAGCTTCCCGCAATGGGAGGAGAAATACCTAACGGAAGATCATTTCGAATACCCGGTGTCTTTCAATGGAAAAGTAAGGTTCAAGCTGTCCCTGCCGTTGACCGCCACCAACGCCGAAATCGAATCCGCCGTAAAAGATTCGCCGGAAGCTGCCAAATGGCTGGAGGGAAAAGAAATCCGGAAAATGATTATCGTACCGAAAAAGATTGTCAACGTAGTGATCGGATAATATCCGGTCACTCTTCGTTTTCCCGCCTTTTCGCCGAAGGGACGACGAAAAGCACGCATCCCGTGCCGATAAGCCCCAATATCGGCAATACGACCCTCATTCCGGCACTTTTCAGCACCACAAAGGCGGAAACGTAAATCATCAGCCACATACAGGCAATGGAAAGCAGTTTGGCGCACCGGCTCATTCCCTGGCGCGATTCATAACGGCGGATGTACTCCCCCAGTGCCGAACGGTGTAGCCAGTCGTGCAAACGGCAGGAACTTTGGTAGAACAACCACGAACTGAGCAACAAAAAGGGCGTCGTGGGCAATCCCGGAACAAAAATGCCGATGACGCCCAGCGCCACCGAAATCAGTCCGACTGCCATAAACAATATTTTTTTCATACACCCCAAGTCAAACGGTTAATATTTTTCCGACCGCCTCCCTGTATTGCGACAAACGCTGCGCCTTTTTTATGCACTTCAACCATTTTCTGTCGGACTCCGGCAGGAAATATTCCCACAATGTTTTCATCTTGTTCAACACTTGCGTTTCGCCCTGCAACACCCCCGAATAAGCCGAAAAAAGCGCTTCGTGGAAAGAAAAATACGAAGACATACGTTGTTGGGCGGAAAAAGTTGCATTTTCTTTAAACTCCCTGCCAATAAAAGGCGAAGAGAGCAACCCGCGACCCAACGATACCCCTCTGAGCAATGGAAAATCCTGCAAAATCCGGCTGATTTCCTCGCCGGAACGCAAATCTCCGTTGTAAAAAAGCGGGTGCGCGGACAATTTATAAAATGCAGCAAACGCTTCGGGGTTTGCCACTCCCTTGTACTGTTGTTTCCCTGTTCGGGTATGAACCGTTATGTGGCGCAGGCGAAGAGAGTTTAATATATCCGAAAGCGCCACGCATTCGCTCACATCCTCCCACCCCAAACGCATTTTCAGGGAGAAACGGATTTCAGGATATTCCCGGATGGTTCCCAGCACCTCGGCAACCTGGTCCGGATAAGGCAACATTCCGGCTCCCTTCCGTCTGCCCGCAATCAAGGAGAAAGGACAGCCCAGATTGATGTCGACCGAAGCATACCCGTTTTCCGCCACCAAATCGGTCAATCGGCAAAACTCCTCCCGGCTCCCCGGCAGAATCTGGGGAATCAATTCCGCCACGCTATTCCTTTCCGGCTGTATCTCCCGGATGTCCCGGGTACGAAAACCGTCCTTCTCCATCCGGATGAAAGGCGTGTAGTACGCATCCACCCCGCCGAAACACTTGTCAAAAGCATTCCGGAAAACACTGTCCGTGTACCCCTGCAAGGGAGCAAAATGCAATTCGTAACGATTCGATTCCATCCAGTTTCCTTCCCGTTTCAGCCGATAAAGGTAAAATTAAAATTCAGAATTATTTTATAGATTTGTGTAGTCATTTTTAATTGATTCAACTATGAAATTCATTATTGCGACTTTTGCGCTTCTTGCCCTGTGCTTCCACGGACAGACAGAAAACGACGACCGGGGATACATCGTGAAAATCGGCGACCAGGCTCCCGACATTCAAATCCTGTACACGGACGGAACCCAAAAGAATTTGTCCGATTTCAGGGGGAAAACCGTTATGCTTCAGTTTACCGCCAGCTGGTGCGGCGTCTGCCGGAAGGAAATGCCTTTCATCGAAAAAGACATCTGGCTGAAACACAAGGACAACCCGAAATTCGCCCTCATCGGCATCGATTTGAAAGAAAGTCGCGAGAAAACGATGCAATTCGCCAAAGACCTGAAAGTGACCTATCCGCTGACCCTCGACCCGGAGGGCAAGGCGTTTTACTCTTTTGCCGAACAAGACGCCGGAGTCACCCGCAACGTCATCATCGACCCGGAAGGAAAAATCGTTATGATGACCAGGCTTTACGACCCGGCAGAATTTGAGCGTATGTGCAGGTTCATCAACCAATTGCTGAAATAGGCATCACTTCGCATTCGCCGGCACGACCTTTGCCGCCCGCGCCAGCATAATGCCGCTCTGGATATTGACACCCTCCATATATTCCTTCAAAGGATTCTTGGAAATCATCACTTGCTTGCCGGAACTGGAGGCGTGCAACAAATAGGTGTTCCCGTTCTGCTTCAAGGCAAAGCCGATGTGAGAGGTGTCCAATCCCTCGATGTTCGTCGTGAACAGGATAATATCGCCGTCCTTTATCTTGCCGTAAGCCTTATCGACCTCCGCTTTCGGGACATAATAGTAAGTGCGTTTGTTGATTTCCGCCTCGATACCCTTCATCTTCTCCCGGAGCTCCGGTGAATCCTTCAGAGCCGGATAACGGTCGTAATGCCGGGTCATAAAACAAACCTGCGGACGATAGTCCACCCCGCCGGCAAAAAGCGTCAAGTCCGTCAGCAACCGCTGTCGCTGCATCTCATACAGCCAGTCCGAAGAATAATGCAAGCGGGAAGCATAATCCTCGATTTCACCGTTGCGGTACCTGATTTTGACGATGTTCCTGACGAAAGCGGACTCGTAAGCGGCTCCGTAGCCCGGCAGGAAGGAAAGGGCGAGCACGTTCTCGATGAACGTGACACAATCCAGTTCGCGCAGGTTGATGACAGGCAGTTCGCCTTTCGTCACGTTCAGCGTATTGCCCTTGTAAGGAGTGCCTATGAAAAAACGGGCAACGTAAGGTATCCGCTCGTTCACCGGCAATTCCGCCAAGTTGTGCTTTTCGGCATACTTCCAGAAAGTCCGCAGGATAGCCTTGTCCTTGGGGGAAATTTGCGCCACCGCGCCATTTCCCCAGGCAAACAACAGCAAAAATAACCATACACGCATCATATCCATATCCGATTTAATGGATACAAAGCTATAACATTCCGGGAAATGTGCCCCCCTGAAAACAAGTTTATTTCTATCCCGACCTCCGGTTTTTAAGAAAACCACACCAACATTACCGCCCGGAGCATTGTCATTTTTTCCGAATAATGTTTAAGTTTGCAATTGCATCCACAGATGCAGATTTAAACACGAATCCTATGAAAAAAGTCATCTACGCCCTTTGCTTGTTCGTCACCGTGACCTCCTGCGTCCCGAAGAAAAAATTCACCCTCGCCGAAAACGGCAGACTGGCGGCCCTTAGCCGGGAAAGAGCCTTGAACAAGGATTTGGACCAGCTTCAGCAAGAAAATGCAGGATTGAAGAAACGAATCGCCCGACTGGAAGGAGATACCGCCCGGCTGGGACAAAACGTCCGGGAATACCGCGAATCCCTCTATTCCAATATGTCGGAACAAGACCAGCTTGCCCTGATGTTGCAGGAAAAAATGTCCAAGCTGGCGGAACGGGAAGCGACCATCAACCAATTGCAGGAAGAAATCAATGCCCAGAACGAAAAAGTCGCCGCATTGCTCAACAGCGTAAAAGACGCCCTGCTGGGATTCAACAGCGAAGAACTCACCGTGACCCAAAAGGACGGAAAAGTGTATGTCGCGATGTCCGACAAACTCCTGTTTGAATCCGGAAGCGCACAGGTCAACAAGCAAGGCAAGGCGGCTCTGGGAAAATTGGCAGAGGTGCTGAAAAAACAAACCGACATCGACGTGATGATTGAAGGACATACGGACAGCAAGCCCATCAAAACGGTGCAGTTCAAAGACAACTGGGATTTGAGCGTCGTCCGTGCCACCTCGGTGGTCCGAATCCTGACCAATGACTATGAGGTGAATCCCCTGCAAATCGTACCCTCCGGCAGAGGCGAATACCTCCCAGTGGACAGCAACGACACCGCCGACGGCCGTGCCCGCAACCGCCGCACCGAAATCATTATGGCTCCCCGCATCGACAAATTGATGGATATCTTGAAATAACAGGCATAAAGTTTGTTAAATGGGATACCCCAAGGGACGCCAATCATTATCTTTGTAAAAAACAGAGAATATGCAGATAGTCAGCGCAAGAGAATTCCGCTCCAATCAGGGCAAGTTCCTGAATGCGGCAAAAAACGGACAGTCCGTTATGCTCACTTCAAGATACGGCAAATTCAAAATAACACCGATCAGCGAAGAAGATTCCCTCACAAGCCGGATAGGTGAAGGATTACGGGAAGTCAAACTCATTGAGTCCGGCAAACTTCCGGCGAAATCAGCCAAAGCATTCCTTGATGAGCTTTGAGGTAAGAACCACGCCCCGGTTTGAAAGGGCCGCCAAGGCTTTGATGAAGAGACACCGCTCATTGAAAGCCGACCTGCAAGGGCTTATCGCCTCCCTGGGCGAAAACCCTATGCAAGGAGACGAACTGACTCCGGGTATCCGCAAAATCAGAATGGCGATTACGTCCAAAGGACGGGGCAAATCCGGCGGGGCAAGAGTCATCACCTATACCATCCTCGCCTCGGAGAATCAAGGAAAGGTCTATCTGATTGACATCTACGACAAAGCCGATTATTCCACTGTTGATATATCCGTCATCCAATCCATAATGGCCGAATTGGATTTGTAGCCGAATCCCTGTGAACATCACAATTTTAAGCCAATGGACAACTTGAAAAGTTTCGTTCAATAAAAAACGTCTGAAATTGTTTCAGACGTTTTTTTATCTCAAATCGCAGCGGTAAACTGCTCCAGGAATCGGATGTCGTTCTCGAAGAACAGCCGCAAATCCTTGATGCCGTATTTCAGCATCGTGATGCGCTCGATGCCCATTCCCAGGGCGAATCCGGTATATTTGTCCTTGTCGATGCCGTTCAATTCCAATACATTCGGGTCCACCATACCGCATCCCAGGATTTCGAGCCAACCCGTACCCTTGCATACGTTGCAGCCTTCGCCGTGGCAAAGCGAACAGGAAACATCCATCTCGGCGGAAGGTTCCGTAAACGGGAAATAGGAGGGGCGAAGACGTATCTGCGTGTCCGGTCCGAACAACTCTTTCGCAAAATAAGTCAGCGTCTGCTTCAAATCGGCAAAAGAAACATTCTCATCGATATACAATGCCTCAATCTGATGAAACATACAGTGCGCACGGGCGGAAATCGCCTCGTTGCGGAATACGCGTCCAGGCGTCACCAGACGTATCGGCAGCGGGTGGGACTCCATATCGCGCACCTGCACGGACGAAGTATGGGTGCGGAGCAGGATGTCCGGATGTTTTTCAATGAAAAACGTGTCCTACATATCCCGTGCCGGATGTTCCTCCGGGAAATTGAGAGCGGAGAACACGTGCCAGTCGTCTTCAATCTCGGGACCTTCCGAAATCGTAAAGCCCAATTTGTTGAAAATAGACAAGATTTCATTCTTCACAATGGACAACGGATGACGGCTTCCCAGCTTCTGCCAGTCGCCCGGCAGGGTCAAATCCGCTCCCGTCTTTCCGGTATCCGCATTGCACAGGCTGTCCTTCAACTCGTTCACCTTTGCCAACGCCACCGTCTTCAGGTCATTCAACGCCTTCCCGATTTCCTTCTTCTGCTCTGCCGGCACCTGCTTGAAATCGTCAAACAAAACGGCAATGCTGCCCTTTTTACTCAAATGCTTGATACGGAACTGCTCCACTTCTTCCGGCGTGGTCGCCGTGAAACTTTCGATTTCTGCTATTAACTGCTTAATCTTGTCTAACATAGTAAGGCTTTTTTCAATGTTACAAAACTAACGGAATTAATTGAAAATCCGAAACGGGGGCGGAGATTATTTTATATGCCCTATTCGCCGGACAAGAGGATAACACGCGCAACCGGCAACTCCTCCGATGACATCCGCCAATAAATCCCATACATCTCCGCTCCTGCCAAAACAATACTGTTGCAGGATTTCCATCAATCCCCCGTAACCGAACGCCACACATACGGCTATGGCATAAATCCGTTCCTTGCTCAAAGAAGTATAGCGTTTCAAAGGCAAAATCAACAACACCGACATCACCCAAAACATCCCCCCGTGCACCACCTTGTCCAAATGAGGAATATCCATTCGGGGGGCAGGTATTTCCCCGGCAGGCAACGAACACAAAAGAAAAATGACCGAAATCCAGAGGACGACGGCAACAACCCATATCCTTTTTTCAGTTACTCCAAGCATCCGGTTACTTTAAAATCCTTACTTTTATCTTGACATCCGCCAAAGGGCGGTCGTTCTTGTCCGTTGGCAAAGAAGCAATCTTGTCAATGACCTCCAGTCCCTCCACCACCTCGCCGAAAACAGTATATTCCTTGTCCAAATGGTGGCTTCCTCCCAGGTTGATGTAATCCTGCCGTTTCTCGTCCGTCATATAAAGCTTGTCGGTATTGGCATTCCAGTCGAACGCAATATCCTCCTTGATCTTTTGGGCTATCTCCCGAAACTCTTTCACCTTCTTCTGCGCCCGCAACGTATCCAAAATCGCCTTCTTTTCAGGCGTGTAATATTTCTGCTGGATTGCCTTGCGAATCGGACCGTTTACCCGCTTTTCCAGATAGTCCAGTTCCTCCGGAGCATATTTCCTGCCCTGGACGATGTAAAACTGGGAAATATCCGACTCTTTGAAAAAATTCTCCCGGTCAGGCTGCCGGGGCGCCGCCAAAGCCCCCTTCTTGTGGTAATGCTCCTGCTTGATTTCCGCATTTATTATAATGGCATCCCCGTAACCGATAGCCCTGCCGGACATCGCTCCCCGACTGTCCGAAGAACCGCCCTGGATGACAAAATCCTTGACCACCCGGTAGAACAAGGTGCCGTCGTAATGCCCCGTCTTCGCCAGACGAACAAAGTTGTCCCGGTGCAGGGGAGTATCATTGTACAACTTCACCACCATATTGCCAAAATTGGTCTCGATGACCGCCCTTGTTTCCGGCTCCTGCGCATATCCTTTCTCCAATAACAACCAGATGCAAATAAATATTACGATACTTTTTGCCATATCTCTTTACTTTTTGCCATACTTCTTTACTTACCGACTTAATTTCTTTACTTATCTGCTCAACTTCTTTATTTGTCAACTTGATTCCTTTACTTCTCTGCTTACTTTCTTTATTTATCAACTCAATCTCTTTACTTGTCAACTTAATTTCTTTACAAGATACCTGACTGGGAAATAAGAAGCAACGTATCCGATAAACAAAACGGTTGCCAGAATGAGCACGATGTCCTTGAAAACCAGTTGCACCGGATAAGCCTCCACGATATAACTGCCGTCGCCCAACGTGACGATGCCGAACTTCTCCTGAATCAGGCAAATGGTCACCCCGACAATCAGCCCCAACAACGCCCCCAGTCCGGTAATCAAATTCCCCTCCGTCTTAAATACGGAAATCATACGCCCGGTGTTCATCCCCAACGCCTTGTAAGTCCCCAAATCCCCCTTCTTGTCCAGGATAAGCATAGAAATCGAACCGACAATGTTGAACGAAGCGACCAGCAATATGAAAAGAAGAATCAAAAAGACCGCCAGTTTCTCCGACTTCATCATCGCGTAAAACGCCTTGTTCAGTTCAAACTTGTCTGCAATGCGATAATAGTTGCCCGTTGCCTCCTGCAACGCCTTCTTCACCTGCTCCGTCCGGGAGGGATTCGACAAATTGATTTCCACCTTGGACACTTTGTCCCCTATGCCGAAAAGCTCGCGGGCGAAATCAATATCCGTAAGCACATACTGGCTTTCCAAGTCCTGCTGGGAAGCAAAAAGCGCCGAAGGGTAAACACGGCCCGTATGCAACGAGGCAACACTGGTCCCTCCGTTCCGATCCGGATAATAAAAAACCATCGGGGTCAACAAACGAAGACCAATGCCCAATTCCGCAGCGACCCCGTAACCGACTACCGCCCTATACTCCTCACCGCTCTGCAATTGAAAATCACCTTCCAAAATATGCTCCGCAAAACGGGTATGCTCCGCAAAATCCGGTCCCACCCCTTTGACAATCACCGGAGCCAGCCGGTCGCCGTATTTCAGCAACGCTTTCTCTTCCACCACCTCGTCATAACTCGCTATCCAAGCGTTTTTCTCCAACTCTCCCCGCAAGACGCTGTCCACATCGAAAAACTTCCCGCTAACCGGGAAAACCACCAGGTCGGCACAAAAACTGTCCGTGCTTTTTTGCAAAAGCCGGTCCATCCCGTTGAAAACAGAAAGCACGACAATCAAAGCCGTGGTGCCTATCATCACCCCCACGATACTGATTGCCGATATGATATTTATGGCATTCTGCTTTTTCTTGGAAAACAGATAACGACGAGCGATAAAAAGAGTCAGTCGCATACTCCCCCTGCTATTTCAGCAATTCGTCAATCTTGTCGATATAATCCAGACTATCATCGACAAAGAAACGCAATTCCGGAATAATCCGCATCTGCTTGCCTATCTTCTTCCCCAACAAAAACCGGATGGTCTTATTGTGTTCCTCCAGACTCTTCATCACCATTTCCACCCGATTCGAAGGGAAAACGCTGACATAAATCTTGGCATACGAAAGGTCCGGACTCACCCGCACCGTCGTCACGGAAAGCATCGCCCCCACCGTAAACTCCTTGCATTCCTGCTGGAACATCTCGCTCAAATCCCTTTGAATCAACCGAGAAACTTTATTTTGCCTAATCGAATCCATACTACTGTCAATATGAAATTGAAAAAAATTTCAACAAATATAGCGTTTTTATTGATACTTTTATTACATTTGCAACCGCATTCGAGATGTAGCGCAGTTGGTAGCGCGCCACGTTCGGGACGTGGAGGCCGCTGGTTCAAGTCCAGTCATCTCGACG